>JBEKCP010000056.1:0-16226 GCA_050014815.1 Thermoguttaceae bacterium
GGACACCGCCGCCAGTCCCGCGACCACCGCGAGAAGCAACCGCGCACAGCGAACGAAACCATGCATAGGCCGAACCACTGGCAGAACCCCCTTTCGCGCCGGCGTGGCTGCCCGGCGCCGGGCCGGGCAGTGCTGCACCGCGCCCCATCCTAATTCAAGCCCCGCCGCTTCGCAAGTCGCCGATTGCCTGGCATTCCAGATGGCTCCTCGCTATATTGGGGGAAGTTGCTGCTCGGAGCAAGCCGTGTAACCCACCCCTGAGGCCCACGCACATGCGAATGTTCCTGCGAATTCTGTTGTCATTACTGCTGGCCGCGTCCGCCGCGGTCTCCACGCTCCGGGCATCGCCGCCTGAGACGGCGGTCCTGCTGAAGGAAAGCCGCATCGAAGCGGGAATCGTAGTGTTGGTGGGTCGCAGCGACGGCGGGTTGGCGGCCGAACTGGCGGGCGGCGGCCGCATGCTGGTGGACGCCCTGGATCTGGAGGCTGCCGCCGTGGCGGAGGCTCGACGGATCATCCAGGCCCGGGGGCTCTACGGCCTGGCCACCGCCTCGCAGGTTTCCGGATTCACCAGGCTTCCCTATGCCGACAACCTGATCAATCTGCTGGTCGCCGACCTGGACGAACTCAAGGACAAGGCCCCCCCGCAGACCGAGATCCTCCGCGTGCTGCTGCCGAAGGGCGTGGCCTACCTGCGAAAGGACGGCCGATGGACGGCCGCCGTCAAGCCGCGGCCCGCCGAAATGGACGACTGGACGCACTTCGACCACGGCGCCGACGGCAACGGCGTGTCGCACGACAAGTTCGTCGCCCCGCCGACCCAACTGCAATGGATCAGCACGGTTCAGCCGATACCCCCGCAGGGCAACCCGGCTGGCTATAGCATTGCGACGGCCTACCGCGCGGCCGGCGGTCGGGTTTTCCACGGGCTCTACGAGGAACTGCCCGCGCAGGCGAAGGCTGGCCGGCCGCCTCGCCAGTACTTCTTCGTCGCCCGCGATGCCTTCAACGGCATCCCCCTCTGGCGGCTCAAGACAGCGGCGGTCCGCTGCCTCGATTGGCAGACCGTCGCGTCGGAAGACCGGCTTTATACGTTCACCGAGCCCAAGGGCCCGGCGGTGGCCGTCGACGCGGCCTCGGGCCAGATCGCCACGTCCTTCGACCAGGGCAGCCGGCTCACCAACGAGCAAGGCATGACCCGCCTGCGCTACGCCGCCGGCACGCTCCTGGAGACGTCCGGCGACACGATGTACGCCCTGGACGGCCGCACCGGCCAACGCAAATGGAGCTACGTCGAGCCGGAGAGCGTGTTGCTGTTCCCCTCGGTCGACGCGGCGGCCGGGCGCGTTTACGCCGTAGCGGCCGATCCGGCGGTGAAACACAACTTCACCCGGTGGCCCTGCGCCAAGACCACGGCGCTGGTATGCCTCGACCTGGCCGGCGGCAAGCTCGTTTGGCGGAGCAAGGAGACGGCCGGCCTGAGCATCGGGCAAATCCTCCCCTGCGGCGGCCGGCTGGCGCTGTTCGGTTCCGTAGGGATCGGCGGCGGGGCCAAAGATGATGGGCTGGCAGCCTCCGTCGATCCGGCCACCGGCAAGCTCGTCTGGAAGTCCCAGATCACCGGCGGCGGCGCGTATGCCAAGCAGGTCTGGGGCCTGAACATGCTCGCCCGCGACGGCCAACTGTTCTACGCCACCCCTTGGCACCTCTACAAGCTCGATCCGGCCACGGGCCGGCGATCGGACCACTGGCTGAGCGGCTACAACCAGCGGTGCAACCGCCTGGCCGCCACCGACGACTGGTTCATCATGGGTCTGGGCAGCTTCATCGACCGGCAGGCGGTGGCCCACATCCACGGCATCACCCGCAGCGGCTGCTCGCAAGGGGCCACGCCGGCCAACGGCCTGTGCTATTACACGCCCAGCCAGTGCGGTTGCATCACCATGCTCCGCGGACACGTGGCGCTGTCGTCCGAGCCGTTGCTGCCGGCGATGGCCGACTCCTTGCGGTGGGCGACGCTCCGGGCGCCCTCCGCGGCGGAGGCGCCGGCAGCGAGTCGGCGCGCCAACGTCCCGACGAGCACGATCGCGGCCGAGTGGGTTGATCCGCGAGCCGCATCCCGCGAGACGGCGCCCGTGGCCGTGGGCGACGACCGCATGGTGGCCGTGATCCACGAACATCGCCTGGAGCGACGCGACGCGGCAGGCAAGCCGCGGTGGTCGTTCACCGCCGACGGCCGCATCACCGCGCCGCCCGTGGTGCTGGAAGACCAGTGCTTCTTCGGTTCCCACGACGGGTATGTCTACTGCCTCGCCCTGGCGGACGGCCGGCCACGATGGCGGTTCCTGGCCGCCCCGTACCACCGCAAGACGATGGTTCGCGGGCAACTCGAGTCGTCGTGGCCGGTCCTCGGTCTGGCGCTGCACGAAGGGAAGATTTGCGCCTCGGCGGGCTATCATCCCGAGTTGGGCGGCGGCATTTTCGTCTGGGGGCTGGAACCCGCAAGCGGCCAATTGGCGTGGAAGAAGGCCCTGTCGCTTCCACAGTTCGTGCTTGCCAACGCAGAGCGGGCGAGGGTGCCCGTCGACCAGGTGCTCAACGGCGCGCTCGAAAGCGACGGCAAGGAATTGAAACTGCCCGGCATCGCCTTCCGTCCCGAGGAAAGCGACGAGGAGATCCGGGCCAAGGTGGTGCGGGCGGTCAAGAAATGACTGCCCCGATGACCGGCTGGGGATCGGGGGCTAGTGATTGAACCCGACGAAGAAGCTGAACACCTGCTTTTGATCGCCGGGCGCGGTGGCAATGGGGAAGGCGAAGTCCAAGGCGATCGGCGCCGGGCCCATCATGGGCACGACGATCCGCAGGCCGAAGCCGGGGGCCACGCGGAAGTCCTTGTCCCAGTTCTTGATCGACGACTCGATCGTGCCGGCGTCGACGAAGACCACGCCCCGCAGCATGTCGTCGTTCGTGATGGGGAACAGGTACTGGATCGACGTCAGGAGCTCGAAGTTGCCGCCGGTGACCATGCCGGTGGCCGGATCCCGCGGCGACACCCCGCGGAACTCGAAGCCGCGGATGCTGGAGAAGCCGCCGCCGTAGAACCGCTCGAAGATGGGCGTGTTGTCGCCGGTCCAGCCCACGGTGGCCGATAGGCTCAGCACCTGCCGTCCCGACATGTCCGGCCGCTCGGAAAGCTTGAAGAACTGGTTGGCGCTGAGCAGGACGCGGGGAAAATCGAACTTGCCGACCACTTCCTCGAACGACGCCGATATCTGGTGCCCCTCCGTGGCCAGGAAGGCGTTGTCGCGGGTATCGTGGCACAGGCCGAACTGGAATCCATAGAGCGGGTTGTTGCCCAGCACCAGGTTCAGGTCGGGCACGGTGATGTACTCGGGGTTCGTAATCCTCACGTTCTCGCCGTGGAAGCCGACCGTGCCGGTCAGGTCGTGCGTGAATTGGTAGCCGAGGCTGACCCGCCCGCCGATCCGCCGCTCCTGCCACTCCGGGTAAATGCGGTCGTAGTAGTAGCCGTTGAGTCCCAGTTGGACGGCCTTGTCATCCAGGAACGTAAAGTACGGCTCCTGGAAGGTGACCATGTATCGCTGGACCTGCGTGCCGGGCACCGCTTCCAGGCGGAGCCGCTCGCCGCCGCCGCGCCACGCCGTCCCGTTGCGGATGTCCTCCCAACCGGTCGGCCAGCGGGTCCAGTCGAAGTTCTGCTCGTCCAGGATGATCGAGCCGACCAGGCCGGCGTCGGAGTTCACCCCCACGCCGAACATCAATCGGCCGGTCTGGGTTTCCTCGGCGCGGATCCGTAGCGGCAGATCGCGGAGCGGCTCCCCGTCGGGACTGGGAATCAGGTAGCCGTACGGATCGCCGAACACGTGGTCGGGCGGCGGCGCGCCAAAAGCCGGGCCCATGGCCGGGTTGCCGTAGGCCGGGCCTGCCGGGCCCGGGCCGGGTGCAGAGGAGTAGGCCGGGCCTGCCGGGCCCGGCCCGGGGCCATTCGCGTACGGCGGGGGAGCCGAGTAGGCCGGGCCTGCCGGGCCCGGTGCTGGCGCAGGCGAGTAGGCCGGGCCTGCCGGGCCCGGCCCGGCGCCATTCGCGTACGGCGGCGGAGCCGAGTAGGCCGGGCCTGCCGGGCCCGGTGCTGGCGGAGCCGAGTAGGCCGGGCCTGCCGTGTACGGTGCTGGCGCAGGCGAGTAGGCCGGCGGCACCGGCCGGGCCGCCGGCGGCGGAAGCTCAGGCATGCTGAAACCGCCCTCGCCGGGAACCTGCCCCCGAACGACCACCGGCGGCTCCATGGGCGTCACCGGTCCGTCGGGCGGGGGCGCGCCGCGGCCGGCCTCGGCGTCCTGCCGGAAGTCGCCCTGGTTGTTGTACTCCAGCACGACGTTGGCATAGCGCTCGCCCGGTCCCAGCGGCGGCAGCACAGCGGGAGGTTCCGCCGGACAGAATTGCTGCGGCTCGCCGCCCCGGTAGTAGCTGCTCTGGCTCGTCCCCGGCCCCCTGGCCACCTGCGTCTTGTCTTTGTCTTCGGAGCCGGGCGGGCTGAAGACGATTTTCGGCACGGATCCCTTCTGCGGATCGACCACGTAAATGCCGGACAGCTTCAAGCGTCGCTCCCAATCCCGGACCTTGCGCATGTCCATGATGTCGCCCGGCTTCAGGCCGCTGGGGTTCAGGGCGGTCGTGATCCGCGTGTGCGGGCTGTCGCCCTTGATCTCGACTTCGATCCGCCCCACGCGGTAGCGGTCGCCCTCGGTAACGTGGTACACCAGGTCCAGTTGGCCGGGCTGTTCCAGGTAGATGTTCTCCGGCTTCACGTCGGCGAACACGTAGCCCTCTCCGCCGTACTGGTCCTGGATGGCGTTGACGTCGCCCAGCAATCGGCTCTGGTTGAAGAATTGGCCGCTGGTAAGCTTCAGGTTCCGGGTCAGCCGCTCCGTCGGGATCTTCGTATTGCCCTCGATGCAGATGTTGCGCATCTGGTACTGCGGGCCCTCGTCGATGACGAACGTCAAGGTCAGCCAGCTCTGCTGCTCGTTGAACACCAGGTCGCGGCTGACCCGGGCGTTGAGATAACCCAGACCTTTGTAGTAGGCGGTCAGCCGCTCGACGTCCTTGTCGATCTTTTCGCGGTCCACCTCTCCCTTGAAGAGGTAGAAATACGGCCGCTGCGACTGGATCTGGGTCAGCAACCGGCCGCCGCTGACGACCGTGTTGCCGACGAACGAGATCCACAGGATCCGCTGTCTCGGGCCCTCGTTGATCACGTAGATGGCCCGCAGGTCGCCGGGCTTGTTGCCCTCCAGGATGGTCGCGCGGACCTTGCTGTAGCCCTTCTCGTGGTAGAACTTTTCGATCTTCCGCCGGCCCTCTTCGACGTTGAACGGGTCGGCGGCCTCCCCCACCTTCAGATCGATTTCCTTCTTGAGCGTCTTCCGCGAGATGTTGTCGGCGCCGATGATAATGATCTCTTTCAAGAGCGGCTTCTCGACGACCCGGAAGATCACGACGATGCCGCCGGGCACATTCTGGACCATGGGCCAGATGTTGACGAACCACCGCGCGCGGTTCAACTCCCGCACGTCCTTCTGGACCTGCTGGGGATCGTAGGGCCGCCCCGGACGCGTGTGAATCTTGGAGCGGATCTTTTCCAGCGGGACCGTCCGATTGCCCTCGATGCGGACGTCAACCACCTGGAGCTCGGCGGGCACCGGCCCCGGGGCCGGCGATGCGACCGGCGCCGGCGGCGGTATACCGCCGGGCGGAACAGCTATGCCGGCCGGCCAAGCACCGCAGGGTGGAGTAACAAATCCACCGGGCGGCGAGGACGCTCCAGGCGGAATAGCACCGTTGAGGCCGGGCACGGCGTACGGGGCCGACCAGCCCGCCGGAGGCCGGCCGTCCGGACCAGGCATCGCCCCTGAGGGGGGGCCGCCGGGCGGCATCTGCCCGAGAACCACGCTCCAGCCCGGCATGGCCAGCAGACAAACCGCACACGCGAGCATGCGGCGGCACGGGCCTGGAAGGCGGCGCGGTTCGGCCATTACGGCCCTTTCCGTGTACAGAGAAGCAGTGACCCGACGATAGGGCTACGAAGGGTGCGTAGAAATACCCAAAACAGCGGTGTTCGGCAAGGCGAATTAGAGGCAAAATGCCCCTTGAGAGTGCGGGCTCTGGAGCGTTCGGGTAAAATAGGCCAAGTAGGTCCCGCTTGCCGAGCGGGATAGCCGCAGTCCTGCCCGGCAGGCAGGACCTACGGACACCTCAGCGATCGACCTCGAAGAGGCACGAGGGTTGGCCGTCGAGCCGGCTCGCGATGCGGCGGACCGGACGGCCGACGATGGCCGTCATCACCTCCAGGTCGATCGTACACGCAGTCCGCTTATCGTCATACATGGCGGCGAACGGGCAAGACCGCTTCCTGATGACCAGGTGCCCGTTGTGGTGGCCCAACTCTATCAGTGCGCCCTCGTCCTCGAATATCTGGATGAGCCGTTGGAGGCGCTCCTTGGGGTCCTTGGCCGTGATTTGGGCGCTGTAGTGCTCGGCCAGGCTGCGGCCGACGCGCTTGAGGACCTTCCTGAGCAAATCGCCGCCACCCTGGTCTTCGATCGCCCGCCAGATGGTCGGGACCACCAGTTGCTGATTGCTTGCCCTCGCCAACGCCAATGCGGACGGGCGGGCCGCAAAGAGATGGCGCGGTCGGCCGCGGCCCGCCAGACGCTCGACCGTCCGCTCGACCAGGCCAGCCGCCACCAGGTCGTTGAGCTGCTCCGTCACCGCCGTGCGGGTGACGCCTGTCGCCTCAATCAGTTCGGTGATGGTTTGCGGCACATTCCCGACCAGCAACTTGATGATGCGAAGTCCTGCCGGACTGATTGTTGTTTCCGCCATGTGTGCCCTGCGGCCCAGGAGATGGTGAGGACATTATATTTCTGACAGACTCTCCTGATGATACCATTTTTCACAGGCCCGTCAAACCCCCCTGAGGTCGAACATGGCCAGATTACCCGTATACAACCCATACGGGTGCCATCCTGAAGGGGTATGGCCGTTCAGCGAGATACACTTCGTTTCTGTTGCGGCAGGTTGCGCAATGGAAACTACTTCATGCTCTCTATCACGACGTCGGCCGCTTCGAGCCCCTCGGACTCGGCTCGCAACATGGCTTTTCCGGGGGTTCGCGTCGCCTTGACGACGACCAGCCCCAGGCCGTGGAACACCTTGTGCCGGTCGGCCTTGAACGGTTCGTGATTGGTCGGGTCGCCGTTGTCGACGCCCGCGATCGAGGCCCCGCCGTCGAGCTTGAACCGGACCAGGTGATCGGCCGACGGGCACACCCGTCCCTCCTTGTCGACCACTTGCACCTCGACGAACGAGAGGTCGTCGCCATCGGCCGCGATTTTGGCCCGGTCCGGCTTCAGGACGAGCTTCACGGCGGGGCCTGCGGTCGCGACCTCATCGCGCTGGACGACCGCGCCGCCGCGCCGGCCGACCGCCCGGAGCGTGCCGGGCTGGTACGGCACCGGCCACTCGACGTGCAGCGATGTCTGGCGATCGAGCTTCTTCTCGCCGAGCGACTTGTCGTTGAGGAACAGCTCGACCGAATCGCAATTCGTAATGCACCAGACGGGGATCGGCCGGCCCTCGAAGCCGGGCCAGTTCCAGTGCGGCAGCAGGTGGACGACCGGCTCCGTCCGCCAGACGCTCTGGTAGAGGTAATAGCGGTCCTTCGGGAACCCGGCCAGATCGACGATGCCGAAGTACGAGCTCCGCGACGGCCAGCCGTAGGGCGTCGGCTCGCCGATGTAGTCGAACCCGGTCCATACGAACTCGCCGGCGACCCACGGCGACGCGATCAAGGCCAGCAGGTCCTTTTCGGCCGTGTAACCCCAGCCCGGGGCGAACAGGTCGTAGGAGGTCACTTGGAAGTCGAACTTCTTGCGGACCTCCACCGCGCCCTGCTTGTCGAGCTGCAGGCCGTACTCGCCGCGCGTGCTCAAGGCCGACGAGGTCTCGGAGGCGACCAGCACGTACTTGTCCTTGAAGCCCTTGTACGAGCCGATGCCGTAGTTGATGCCGAAGACGTCCAGCGCCTCGGCGAAGCCCGTGCGGTCGGCCTTGCCCGGGTTGTTGCACGCGGAGGTCGTCGGCCGGGTCGGGTCCTCGCGGCGGCAGAAGTCGGCCAGCCGCTTCGCCATCCGGCCGCCGTCGGCGGCGCCTTGCTCGTTGATCTCGTTGCCGATGCTCCAGAGGACCACGCACGGATGGTTGCGGTCGCGGTCGAGCATACTGACGATGTCCCGCTCGCTCCACTCGTCGAAGAACCGGCCGTAGCCGTTGGGCGTCTTGCCCGCCTTCCATTCGTCGAACGCCTCGTCCATCACGACGAAACCCATCCGGTCGCACAGGTCCAGGAGCTCCGGGGCGGGCGGATTGTGGCTCGTGCGGATGGCGTTGCACCCCATGCCCTTGAGGATCTCCAACTGCCGCTGGATCGCCCGGCGATTCACCGCCGCACCGAGGCACCCCAAGTCATGGTGGTTGCACACGCCGTTCAACGGGACGTGCTTGCCGTTGAGGAAGAAGCCCTTGTCCTTGGTGAACTCGAAGCTGCGAATGCCGAAGGGCGTGCAATACGTGTCGACCACGTTGCCGTCGACGATCACCTCCGAGACGACCGTGTAGAGGTACGGGTCGGCCAGGGACCAGCAGCGCGGTGAAGGCACCGAGAGCGAGCGATCGAAGACGTGCTCACCCGCGCGCAATCGGTCCTCGTGCATCGCGATCTCGACTTCCCCCGTGCTCGCCACCTGTTGGTCGCCCGAGAGAATGCGCGTTCGCAGTTCGATCGCCTCCAGCGCCCGGTTGGATTGGTTAGCCACGCGCGTCCGCACCCGCACCGTGGCCGCATCCTTCGAGATTTCGGGCGTGGTGACGTAGGTGCCCCAGTGCGCCACGTGGACCGGCGAGGTCACGACCAGCCGCACGTGCCGGAAGATCCCCGCGCCCGAGTACCAGCGGCTGCACGGCTGCTTGACGCAAAGCCGCACGGCCAGCGTGTTCGGGCCGCCGGCCGCGAGGTGCGGCGTCAGGTCGTAGGCGAAGCCGGTGTAGCCGTACGGATGCCGGCCGAGGTGCTCGCCGTTGAGCCAGACGTCGCTGTCCATGTAGGCCCCGTCGAACTCGATCGTCACGCGGCGATCCTTCCACTCGGCCGCGGCGGCGAACGTCTTGCGGTACCAGCCGATGCCGCCGTTGAGATAGCCGCCGCCGTTTCCGGACGGCGATTGCCGGTCGAACGGTCCTTCGATGCTCCAATCGTGCGGCACGTCGAGCTTGCGCCACGACGAGTCGTCCAGCGCGGGCGCCTGGCCGTTATCGACCTCGCCGAGATGGAACCGCCAATCCTGATCCAGGGGAATGACTTGGCGCGGGGCCTCGGCCGCCGGGGCGGCCGCCGCGGCCAACAGCACAAAACAGCATACCAGGCCGATCCTTGCAGACTTAGACTTCATTGGAGAACCTTTCTGATCGCGGGAGTAGAGCATTTCAGCATATTGTACGGCACGCCGAGAGGTCAAGCCATCCATCCCTTAACCAAGGACAGTCGCGCGGCGCCATCATGGACGCAGATCCACCGCGCTGGTCCCGCCGGAAAGTTGTTGCTCCTTGCCCTGCCAGACGAAGACGCCGGTGATGCCCGGCGGCAACTCGACGCTGCCGCGGCAACGATTGCCGTCGAATACAAGATCGAGCTTGATGAAGCCGTCCGGGTGAGGGGTGCTGCTGACGATCTTCGGCAGCCCGCCGGGCAGCGGCACAATACGGACGGTGCGGAAGCCGGGCGAGGCCGGGCGGACCCCGGCGACGCTCGCGTGCAGGTGGAAGAGAGGATGGCTGCCCCAGGCGTGGCAATCGGATCGCGTATGGCCGGGCATTTCCACCGGCGTCTTGAGCCCCTGCTTGACGAGGTCCTTCCAGAAGCTCATCCGCCCGACGATCAGGTCGCCGCGCCCGAATTTCCGCCAGGTCTCCAGCAGATAGAAGCTGAAGTAGATCGTCGTGCGCTTGAGGTCGCGGGCGGCCAGCAGTTGCTCGAAGCACCGTTTGGCCTGGTCGCCGGTCAGGGTGTCCGTCAGGAGCGCGAGGCACTGGCCGTGCTCGCTGAACTCGGTGTGCGCGAGGTTGTCGGCGACGAGGCCGCGGGCTTCGTCCCAGAATTTCGCCTTCACGGCCTCCGCCGTGCGGGCCGCCTTGGCGCGGAGTCGCCGGGCCAAGAGCGGCTCGCCGAGCCCGTCCTCGACTTCGGCCGATTTCTGGAGGGCCGCAACGTAAAGCAGATTGTTCAGCGACGAGATCCCGCCGACGGCGTCGGGCGCGTTGCCGGTCTTCCACCCCGGCACCCAGTCCATGAACGGCCAGCCCGGCAGGTCCTCCAGCAGGCCGTCGCCGTTGCGATAGGGCTCGAAGTGCTCCAGCATCGAGCGCAGGCCGACGGCGCGGGCCCGGACGAACGCGGGGTCGTTGTGCCACATCGCGTAGTCGGCGAGCATTAGCGCCCAGATCATCGAGAAGGTCGGCGAGTGCTGCGGCAGATAGGCGGGGAATCGCTCGTTGACGAAGCCCCAGTTGCGGCGCGAGAAGTCGAACAGCTCGATGGCGCGTTTGACCAGCCGGTCGTCGCGGGCCATCACATTGGTGGTGAGCAGTTCGAGGCGGGTGTCGCCGTCGTACATGAGCTGCTCGTAGAAGGGGCAGTCCATATAGGTCTCGTGCGCGCACATCTGGATGCCGCGGACCGCAAGCTGGACGACGCCGTCAAGCTCGGGGTCGCCGCCGTCGAAACGGCCTTCGTTTTCGTAGGGATAGCGGGTTTCGTCGAGCGCGAGGCGGTGCAGCACGAGCGGCTCGGCGGCCGTCTTCACGGCCAGCAGGCACCAGCGGCCCGCGCGCCACCAGAGCGTGGAAAACTTCTTGTGCCCGCCGCCCTGGGGCAGGAAAGTATCGGTCATGCCGCGGAAGGTCTTTCCGATGAAGTCGCCGCGGTGGCCCTTCGCCTGGGAGCTGGGCAGGTAGAGGGCCTCGGCCCAGCTCCAGGCGAGTTTCGCGCCCGCCCCGCCGGAGACTTCGCACAGCGGATAGGCGCAGAAGTAGTTTTCGAGGTCCCACAAGAGGAACAACTCGGTGTCGGGCGGCACGACGACCTCGCCCCGGCCCGCCACAAGCGCCTGCCACTTGGGCAGATCGGGATGCCGCGCCTGCTCGGCGCGGACGACGTCGTCCTTGCCCAGCGCGCCGCCGCCGAGCGCGGCGGCGCGGCCGGCTTGGATTTCGCGGTCGAGCTGGTCGGGCAGCGTGGTGGGGAACAGCTTCCAGCCGGCCGCGCTCTCGCCGCAGGGGTTCTTCCGGATCGGCGCGCGGACGACCTGCGCCGGGACGTAGTCGCCCTCCTTCCATTGCGGCCCGCAGCCCCGCGCGGTCAGTTGCCCATCGACGTAGAAGATGCCGGGCGTGAACTCGAAGCCGTCGAGCCGGGCGACTTCCCACGGGGCCTTGCCGGTGGTGAGCTGCGCGTCGTAGGGGTCGTCGGCCTTCAGCACGAAACCGCCCCGCCACGAGAGCTGCGCGATCGGCGCGTGGGGGCCGACGCTCCACGCCAGGGCCTCGACGCGGCGCCGGCCCGGCGGGAGTCGGATCTCGTAGGTCGCATAGGACCAGTGCTCGACATCGGAGCGGTCCGGCCCGCGCGCGATGCGCCGCCCGTCGAGGAACAGCTCGAATCGCTCGTCGGCGCTGACGTGCATCCGCAGCGGCGCGGCGGCCGCCTCGAAATCCTTGCGGAATCGCAGCAGCACCGGCTCGCGCCAGCCGGTGGAGAAGAAATCGCCGCGGGCCGCCTTGGGCAGATTCGCGAATTCGGGATGCCAGATCCATGCGGCCTCGTCGATCGGCTGCACCGGGGTGATGCCCGTGTTGCCCATGTGCAGGCGCGGCGGCAGGAAGACTTTCTTGACGGCCGGCACGGCCGTGTCGGCGGCGAAGGCCGAAAGCGGCATCACGGCGATGAGAAGCGCAAGGCGAACCGGGCTTTTGCAAGTCGGTCCCCTCTCCCTCCGGGAGAGGGGCAGGGGGTGAGGGCATAGCATGCCTAGATAAGGAGGGGAAAGTGTTTTTCCGCCAATCGCCCTCACCCTAGCCCTCTCCCGGAGGGAGAGGGGACCTTGACTCGGCATCTTGCAAAAGTCCACGCGAAGTTTCATGCGGGTTCTACCTTCCTGCGGGAGGACGGTCCCAGCGGGCCTCGGTCTTCGTGCCGGACAACTCCTCCGCCGCGCGGTACACCCGCGCCGCGTAACCGGGCCAGTCGAGATTGAGTTCCATTTGCGACAGATAGGCGCCGCCGATTGCCATCCGGCGGTGCAGGTCGTCGAGCACGGCGCGAAGGGGCTTCTGCTCTTCTGCCGGCAGCCTGGCGAGCGCATCGAGGATCGTCAGCCGCGCCTCGAAGTCCTGGACCGCCTCGCGCATCATCTGCAGCCGAACGGTCGGCACCGGTCCGTCCGGCCCGCGCCCGGCAACGCGTATGGGATAGACGCCCCAGATAAGGGCGCGGTATCGCACGTTCTCCGGCCAGAAGTCCAGTCCCAGCCGCGCCAGGCGTCCGCTCAGCATCGGCAGCGTCCGGAACGACATCGGCGGCGATTGATCGTAGAATTCGGCGCGTTGCAGGGGCATGTCGAGGTAATCGAGATGCTTCAGCCACAGGCTTTCATCTCCGCCGGGATACTCCTTCAGCCCCACTTCAAAATTGCCGGCCGCAATCATCTTGCCGGCCGCCGACGTGCTCGGATCGCCGACGAAATGCGAGTAGATGTCCCATCGCGCGTACGGGGCCCATTGCCGCAGCAATTCGCCGGTCTTCGGGGAGGGGCGATAGTCGCCGGGACAGCCCAGCAAGATCACCCGATCCGGCCATCCCCGTTTCTTCACGATCGCATGGACGCCGTCGAGCATCGGTTTCCAGAAGGCCTCCGCGCCTTCGTCCAGAACGGTGGGCACGGCGACGTTCGCCGTCGCCCCGGTCTGCGGATCCCACTCGGTCGCCTCCAACGGCCTCGCGGGCGTCCAGGTGCGCAGCGGCATCGGCCCTCGATTCGGAGGTTCCGCCGCTCGTTTGACGGTCTCCCAGCTCCAGACGTACAGACTGATCGCCTTGGGCGGCGCGCAATACTTCAGGTACAGGTCCAGGTACTTCTCGAAGAGACGGAAATCCGGTTGCAGTCCTTTCTCGGTTTTCACCCACCGGATCAGTCCGGTCTTATGTCCCATGTGGGTCCCGATGATGACCGGCACATACATGATGTCGTTGCCCAACTGCCCCGCCATCTCCAGCGACCTGGCCATCAGCTTGAAATGCTCCTCCGACCACGGCCGCACCTGGTAAGCGTCCGCCACGGCGTCGGGCGAGTGCATGACTCCCATCAGCGAGCGGAGGTCCTTCGCGTCCGGCACGGTGAAGCCCGTCAGGAAGACCTGCACCGGCACCCGGAACGTCTTGCCATTGGCTTCCAGCGACAGTAGAGACGTGTACCAGCCTGGGGGCTGGTTCTTCGGCGCCTGGACCTCCAACCACACGGGAATTGTTTTCGCCCCTTCAGCGGGCTTCTCCAACAGGTCGTCGCACCAATGGAGGCCCGACCCTTGCGCGGCGAATCGCAGCCGCGCGCTGCCGGCCGGCAAGACCGCTCCGCCCGGCCCCTTGAAATCGGCCACGCTCGCGCCTACCCCGCGCAATCCGTCGGGATCCGAGAGGACCGCCTGTCCATGGCCGACGCCGTTGCGCGGCAAGAGGATCCTTAACGGCACGACCGGATCGAACGGATTGCCCATCGCGATCCCGGTGACGGGCCTGCCGCGCGGGTTGTAAACTTCCCTGGACTGGTCGGACCAACCGCCGGGAATCCGGAACCTCGGGAAGGGGTTCTCCGTGACCTGCTCGACCGCCTCGGCACTCCAGACGCGCGTGCCCTTGAGCGCCTCGGCCAGCGCGACCAGTCCCGCTCCACCGCTGCCGGTCACCTTCACTTCTCGAATCCCGAGATGACTCCAACCGCGCTGAGGCAAGGGGCCGGACACCGCCGCGCGATGCAGTTCCAACGCCAGGACATTGGCCCCGCTCACAAGCACCCGTGCCGGCACGGAGACCGTCATCGTGCGGACCCGCGCCTGGTAGCGCGACAACCACCTTGCCTCCGGCGGGGCGCCGAGGCCCAGCCCCGGCAAGGGCGTCACCCCGTCCTCCGCCGTGTATGCGTCGATCGAATAGTTGGCGGCGGGCGTGTGCGGGTCGAGTTTGCCCTCCGGCAGGTGACTTCGCCCCACTTCCACTCCGTTCACGTAAACGACCGCGCCGCCCAGGTATTCCACCGTCACCTTCACATCGGCCGCCCGCGCCGGGTCCGACACGCCAAACCGCGTCCGCAGGCAGAGCAACGCGGGATCTCCCGCTTCAACCATCACGCCGTAGCCGCCGATCAGCTCGAACAAGTCGTCCATGTAGCGGCCCCAGAGGCTGTCGTCGTAATCGCGCGAGTTCCAGTCCGCGGGAGGAAGCCCGGACAACTCCGGGGCGCCGGAACCGTTGTGCTCCGCCTTGCCGGCGGCGGCGATCGAGTTGTCACGGCCCTTGGTGATCCGCGGCCCCGTCACCAACCACACCCGCCACGGGGTCTGCGGGGAGAGGACGGGGGCGGTCCATGCCCGCATCTGCGCCTGCGTCGCCGGCCTGACGGAAACCTGTCCCCGGCGCTGCTTCTCGATGCCGAACACGGCCGAGTAACTGCCGGCATTGTCCCCGCCGTCCAGCGCGGCCTTCAGCTTGATCAGGCCGTCGGCGGACTGCCTGTGCGCGGGCACCACCGCAGCCAGGAACTTGCTCGACTGGAACGGCACGATGGTGATGCCGACCTCCCCATCCAGCTTCGTTCCGTCGAAGGCCAGTTTGGAAGCGTCCACCGGATGGCGGCCGCGGTTGTAGCCGGCAGCGATGGCGGGCAGGGCCGTCAGCGTCTTGGCCTGGCGGTCCACGTTGAACATCAGCTCCAGTGCCGTGTTCGGTCCGAATGCCTGCTGAAGCCAGATCCCCCACTGTTTGCCGGCCGCGTCCCTCGGCCCCTCGATGGTCACGCTCCCTTCGACCTTCCGGGGCGGGTCGGGACAACCGTAGGCGGCCAGATAGGTTCCACCCTTGTCGAGCGCCACGTCCAACGCGAGCTTCTCGGTGCCGGGACCCACCTGGATCTGCATCGGACCGCTCAGCCGGGTCCCATCCACCTTCAGCGAGTGCTCCTTCATCCGGCACGTCGTGTAAGGTTCGCTGGCGACCTTGAGCGCGTGTTCACGGACCTGACCGTCCTCGACGCAGAGCAGGAGGACGACATCGCCGCCGCTGGAGAGGACCCGCTGGAGGGTACACTCGTAGTAACGCCGCTCGCCCGCGGAACCCGGCGACGCCGCCAACAGCATCGCCAGGCCGATAAGCCATATCGCGCCGCGGGCCCGTGTGAATCGTTCGTTTCCGGTCATCGCGTTGTCGCCTTTGCGGATGAAACGGGAGCCTTGCAAAATGCCGGTTCAAGGTCCCCTCTCCCTCCGGGAGAGGGGCAGGGGGTGAGGGCCTGGCGAGGCTGCACAAACAGGGCAGCCCGGTTTAGTCGCCAATCGCCCTCACCCTCGGGCACCGTGCGCAGCAAGGTCGCTCCCGGAGGGAGAGGGGACCTCGAGTCAATGGTTTCTATTTCTCCGGAGCCTTCAAGAATTCGTCGGGGGAGATCGCGCGGGGCGTGAAGCGGACCTTCAGAATCGCTCCTTGGAACCAAAAGACGTCGTTGAGCCGCGCTCCGAGCGACACCTGGCCCTTCTCCATCGGCTGGAAGGCGACTCGCGCGGAGAGTTCCCGCCGGCCGTTGACGTACTGCGTCATCTGCTGGCCGTCGTAAACCAGCGTGAGATTGTGCCAGCGGCCGGCGGGATGGAGCAACTTCGGGTCGTTCAGCGCCCGCTGGGCACGGCCGGAACGAAGGAACGTGTCGGCATACCATCCGTCCGGCAGGAGGCGGATTTCGAGCATGGCGCGGCGCTCGCCTTCGTCCTGGATGTGGATGAACCGCTGCTCCCGGGCCCCGCCGGCGTCGGGGCGAAAGATGGCCTCGACG
>JBEKCP010000057.1:0-15974 GCA_050014815.1 Thermoguttaceae bacterium
GGGCCGCGGCTTGACGGCGGGGAAGCGGTCTTGCACCGCTTGAACGGTCATTTCTTTCTGGCGGAGGGCTTCCATCGCGCCCAGCGCAGCCAGCGCCCCGTCAAGGGTCGTAATGCAGGGGATGCCGCGCGAGACGGCCGCCGCGCGGATGCGGCCCTCGTCGGTCCGGGCGCCCTTGCCGCTGGGCGTGTTCAAGACCAGCCGCAGGTCGCCGTCGACCATGTAGTCCAACACGTTGGGGTGCCCCTGCGAGAGCTTCATGAGGCGCTGGACGCGGATGCCGACCGCCTCGAGCCGCTCGGCGGTGCCGCGCGTGGCCAGGAGCTCGAAGCCCATCTTCTCCAACCGCCGGGCCAGGCCGACCATGGGCTCCTTCTGGCGGTCGGTTACGCTGAGGAAAATCTTGCCGCTGGTGGGCAGCACCGTCCCGGCCGCCAACTGGCTCTTGGCGAAGGCGATCGAAAACCGCTCGCTGACGCCCATCACCTCGCCGGTCGATCTCATCTCCGGCCCGAGCACAATGTCCACCCCGGCGAACTTGACGAAGGGGAAAACGGCCTCCTTGACGGAGACGTACGCGGGGATGGGCTCCGAGGTGTAGCCCTGCTCGGCCAGCGAGACGCCGACCATGACCTTGGCGGCCGCCTTGGCCAGCGGCATGCCGGTCGCCTTCGACACGAACGGCACGGTCCGGCTGGCCCGCGGATTCACCTCCAGAACGTACACCACCGGCCGGCCGTCCTCCTTCTTGACCGCGTACTGGATGTTCATCAGGCCCTTGACCGCGAGGTGGCGGGCCAAGAGGCAGGTGGACTCGCGGATCTCGGCGATGACCGGCCCCGGCAGGCTGTAGGGCGGGATGGCGCAGGCCGAATCGCCCGAGTGGATCCCCGCCTCCTCGATGTGCTCCATGATGCCGGCGACGATCACCTGTTGGCCGTCGGCGATGGCGTCGACGTCCACTTCGATGGCGTCTTCGAGGAAGCGGTCGATCAGGACCGGCTGGCCCTGGGCCACGACGAAGGCGGCGGCCACGAACCGGTCGAACTGGCTGGCGTCGTAGCAGATTTCCATCGCCCGGCCCCCCAGCACGAAACTCGGGCGCACCAGGACCGGGTAGCCGATCTTGGCGATTTCGGCCCGGGCCTGGCTCATGGTGCGGGCGATGCCGTTGGCCGGCTGCTTCAGGCCCAGCCGGACCAGGACGTTGGCGAATTTCTCGCGGTCCTCGGCGTCCTCGATGGTGTCGACGCTGGTGCCGATGATGGGGACGCCGGCGTCCGAGAGCGCCCGGGCCAGGTTCAGCGGCGTCTGCCCGCCGAACTGCACGATCACGCCGTCCGGCTCGATGCGGTCGCAGATGTTCAGCACGTCCTCGGTCGTCAGCGGCTCGAAGAACAAGAGGTCGCTGGTGTCGTAATCGGTCGAGACGGTCTCGGGGTTCGAGTTGACCATGATCGACTGGATGCCCAGCTCGCGGAGCGCGAAGCTGGCGTGGCAGCAGCAGTAGTCGAACTCGATGCCCTGGCCGATGCGGTTGGGGCCGCCGCCGAGGATGATGACGCGGCGTTGGCCGGGTTTGCGGGGCGGCGTCTCGTCCTCGTCCTCGTAGGTGGAATAGTAGTAGGGGGTGTAGGCCTCGAACTCGGCGGCGCAGGTATCGACCGCCTTGAACGTGGCCAGGATGCCGCGCCGCTTCCGCGCGGCCCGGACGTCCATCTCGGTCGCGTGCCAGATCACGCTCAACTGGCGGTCGGAGAAGCCGAACTGTTTCGCCCGGCGGAGCGTGGCGTCGTCCACCGCGTCGAGGCTGCCGATTTCGCGGAGCCGCTCCTCCATCTCGACGATCTCCAGCAGGTTCTGCAGGAACCAGGGGTCGATGTGCGTCAGGTCGTGGATTTCGTCGATCGACATGCCCGCCTTCATCGCGTAGCGGAGGTACCAGATCCGCTGGTCGTTCGGGATGGCCAGCTTGGCGCGGATCTCGTCGGACGAAGGCTGCTCGGAGGTACACCAGAGGTCCTTGCCGTCGCAGCCGAAGCCGAAGCTGCCGACCTCCAGTCCGCGGATCGCCTTCTGGAACGATTCCCGGAACGTCCGCCCGATCGCCATCGTCTCGCCGACGCTCTTCATCTGCGTGGTCAGCACGGCGTCGGCCTCGGGGAATTTCTCGAAGGCGAACCGCGGCACCTTGGTCACCACGTAGTCGATGGTCGGCTCGAAGCAGGCCCGCGTCTCCCGCGTGATGTCGTTGGGCAGCTCGTGCAGGCGGTAGCCCACGGCCAGCTTGGCCGCGATCTTGGCGATGGGGAAACCGGTGGCCTTCGAGGCCAGCGCGCTGGAGCGGCTCACCCGGGGATTCATCTCGATGACGACCATCCGGCCGGTCTTCGGATGGACGGCGAACTGGATGTTCGACCCGCCCGTGTCCACCCCGATCTCCCGCATCACGGCGATCGAGGCGTCCCGCATCCGCTGGTATTCCTTGTCGGTGAGGGTCTGGGCAGGGGCCACGGTGATCGAGTCGCCCGTGTGGATGCCCATCGGGTCGAAGTTCTCGATCGAGCAGATGATGACGACGTTGTCGTCGGCGTCGCGCATCACCTCCATCTCGAACTCTTTCCAGCCCAGCACCGCTTCCTCGAGGAGGACCTGGTGGATTGGCGAGGCCTCCAGGCCGAGGCCAACCAGCCGGTCGAATTCCTCGCGATTGTAGGCGATGCTGGAACCGGTGCCGCCCAGGGTGAAACTGGGCCGGACCACGCAGGGCAGGCCGATATCGACGAGCACGCGGCGGGCCTCGTCGAGGTTCCTGACCGTCTCGCCGCGGCAGCACTCCAGGCCGATCCGCTCCATGGCGGCCTTGAACTGGTCCCGCTCCTCAGCCTTGGCGATGACCTGGGCGCTGGCGCCGATCATCTCGACGCCGTACTTCTCCAGCACGCCGTGACGCACCAGATCCATGGCCAGGTTCAGGCCGGTCTGGCCGCCCAGGGTCGGCAAGATGGCGTCGGGCCGCTCGGCCTCGATCACCTTGGCCACGATCTCCCAGGTCAACGGCTCGATATACGTCCGGTCGGCCATCTCCGGATCGGTCATGATGGTGGCCGGATTGGAATTGACCAGGACGACCTGATACCCCTCCTCGCGGAGGGCCTTGCACGCCTGCGTGCCCGAATAGTCGAACTCGCAGGCCTGGCCGATAATGATCGGGCCGGAGCCTATCAGGAGGATCTTATGGAGGTCGTCGCGTCGGGGCACGGCGTGTTCCTGGGTTAGAGGGAAAAGGGGACAGGTACAATTTGTGCGACGACCATGATTACATGGTGCCCGCCTTCGGGCGGGTACCAGCCGGCGGCTGGTACCGGCAAATTGTACCTGTCCCCTTTTCCAGCACGGTCCTCCCGCCCTATGGGGGGAATGAGACCGGTGTAAAATCTAACTATTCTAGCACGATTTCCTCCGGACGCTCAAGGGGCCACGGTTTGGCTTTGACTCCAAGCGAGCGATTTGTTACGCTCCCCGCCTCTTTCTGCCGGATGTTCCTGAGAAAAGGTTGGGCCTCTTTGAGGAAAGGCCCGGCCCTTTGAGAAAAGGAGCGACACATGAAGCGTGTCGGGATTGCACTTGTTGTCGTGGCGGCAGCGTGCGTGCTGGGCGGCTGCCGTTGCTGTGAAGAGCCGCCGCCGGCGCCGTACTACTGCCAGCCTTGCGTGCCGACCTGCGCTGCGCCGGTCGTCCCATCCTCTCCCTGTACGCCCGCGCCGACGCCTGCGTCCGGCTACCTCACGCCGAGCACCACCTACCCGCCGCCCGGCACGACCTACACCGCGCCGGCGCCGAGTTCCACCTACACCGCGCCGGCGCCATCGTTTGGCTCGTCCCCCTCGCGGTCGCCGAGCTACACCAACCCGTCGCCGTCGGGCACTGCCCCGTCGCTGCCGCGGTAGCGCAGAAGATGTGAAGGGCGAGAAGGCGTGCAAGGAAGGCAGGGCAAGGTGCCGACGCGCGCAGCAGGATGCGAGTTGCATCGTGTCAGGGTCGTTTACGACCCTTTCCGCCGAAGGCGGTATTAGGCCCGGCGTTTACGCCGGGCAAATATGGCAGGGCCCGCGCGCGAAAACGGCTCATCGACCCGTGCTGAAGCACGGGCCTAATACCGCCTCTGGCGGAAATGCCCGTAAACGGGCATAGGAGACATCACATTGCGGGAAAACCAAGATCGCAGAGCGCAACTTCACGCCGCGGCGGCAAATGGTATAGAATACCTCTTGACATGGAACTGCAAGCATATTGCAAATCCGTCGCTTCGGCCGAGGATTGAGCGTCTCTGCCGTGATATGAGGGGGTGCAGGGGTGAGAACTATTTTCCGAAACCAGGGAAATCGTCCTGACGCCTTTTCCCAGACTATTCCCCGCCCTCCCGTGCTCGTTCCAACTCTTCCGCGGGAATCCAGACGACGGCACCGTCCCGCCAAACCGCCATGGGCAGCCCCATTTGTTTGTGGCGACGAATCGCGTCCTGAACTGCTTCGCTTACGGCTTGCACAACGATGGTCGGGTCCGACGACAGAATCTCGGAAATGTCGCGTGGAGTTTCACTTGCCATTGCGGTATTCCTCTTGAATTCGGTTCCAAATCTTGGAATTACCCACCAGATCGGTCACATTGCCACGACCTCTGGCAATCAAGCGACTCACCCGAACATAAGAATTATCCACCATTTCCCACGTGGTGGCGAGTGGTTGGTAGAGGGTGAAGAAGTTGCGCAGCCCGGCGCGGTATCGGCGGCGTATGGTCGCTTCCGGAACGCTGTGTCCGCCCATGCGGACGCGATCGGCGACACGGGCGACCGCCAGGTCATCGCTCGCGAGCCACAGGAAGAGCAAATGGAAGCGGTAGCCGCTGTCCATCAATTCGGCAATCCAGGGTGCGAAGGACCGGCTGGCAAGCGTGGTCTCGAAGGCGAAATCGGTGCGACGGGCAGCCAGTTCCTTGAGCCGCGCCAGCATGACGCGCCCTGCGGACATCGCCGCCAACTCGGGATCGAAGACCGAGAGCCCCCCGGCGATCAGGTCGGCGTTGACGAACTCGCTGACCCCCAGCTTTCCCTTGAGGAGCTTGGGGGCAATCGTGGTCTTCCCCGAGCCGTTCGGTCCGGCGAGAAGGACCAGGTGAGGTTGCAGTTTGCTCATGGCTCGCCACACCGCCTGCCGCGGGCATACACACGCGGCTATACACCCGCGGCTATTTCCACCTTCCGTCGGCCGGCAGAACCCGCCGACGCAGTCGGCGGGCTTTTCTCCGCTCTCTAATCCCCAATCCCTAATCCCCAGTCCCTCCCCCGTCCGCCAGGTCGCGGGCGGCGACGGCCATCTGGGCGAAGAGGTCCTCGATCTCGCCGACTTCCACGGCCGAAAATGCCACGCGGATGTCGCGCTGCCCGTCGGCGATCACGCCCACGCCGTACTTCTCCAGCAGGTGCTTGCGGTAGGTCTCGGCGTCGAGCCCCTTGAGCTTCAGGCACATGAAGTAACCGGCGTTGAAGGGATACGGCTCCCAGTACTTGGCATACTCGGGCTTGCGGAGGACCTCGCGGACGCGATTGGCGCGGGCCTGGAGGATCTCCTTCTTCGCCTGCCGCTCGGCGAGGATGCCGTCGCTGCCGAGCGACTTGGCCAGGACCGACTGGCTCAGGTGCGAGCAGTTCGATACGGCGCTGCGGATGGCCCCGGCCGCTTTCTTTTCGAGGGCCTGGTAGAGGGCGTCGCTGCTGAAGAAGGCCGGCGCGCTCAAGGTCAGCATGCCGGTGCGGAAACCCCAGACGAACTCCTCCTTCGTCGGGCCGTCCACCTTGACCGCCAGGACCCGCTCGTGCAGTCCGGCCAGCCGGGCGAAGAGCGATTCCTGCAAGAGATCGTCGCCGTAGAAGAGGCCGAAGTAGGCGTCGTCGCAGACGACGATCAGGTTGCGGCCGTCGTCGGCCGCCTCGCGGACGGCCGCCACGATCTGCTCGGCCTCGGCCCGGTTGATGCCGTAGCCGGTCGGGTTGTTCGGAAAATTGAGGATCAGGATCGTCTTCCAGCTCCCGGCGCGGGTGGCCAGGGCCTGCCGCAGCGCCTCGACGTCGAAGCTGCCGCTGGCGTTGAAAAACGGAAACACGCCCAACTGCGCCTCGTAGCGGACGCCGAAGAGGAGCTCGTAGTTCTCCCAGAACTTGTCGGGCAAGAGCACCATGTCGCCCTTGTCGACGAAGAGGTCGCCGACCAGACTCAGGGCGTGGGTCACGCCGCCGGTGACGATCGGCGTCGAGAAACTCTTGCCCGCCAGGCTCGGGTTCTTCCGCAACAGGCCCTCGCGCCATTTTTTCCGCAGGTCGGGCCGGCCCGTGGCGGGGGCGTAGGTCAATGCCTCGGCGGGCGTCAGGTCGTTGAAGAACCGCATGACGGTCGGGAGGAACATGGGCTTGCCGTTTTCGCGGGCGATGCCGATGGTGGCGTCGTACCGCTTGGCCTTTTCCTTGGCCTCGGCGCTCTGGGCCAGGATGCCCTTGGGAAAGTAGAGCCGCTTGCCGAGCTCCGAGAGCATGGTGAAGACGTGCGGGTTCTCGCGCTCGATGACCTCGTTGAGCTCGGCGGCCAGCGGGCGGATTTCGGTCCCCGGCTTCAAGAGCGAGATGGGCGTCCGCAGCCGCTGCCGGAGCGATTCCAACTGGCCCCATAGGACCTGGGGGAAGCGGGCGCCGAACTGCAGGAAGAAACCGGCGATGTTGTCGGTCTCCTCGTACCAATCGCCGCGCGGAACCACCAGCAGCTTCTCGAGGTCCGCCGGCGTGACGTCCAGGCCGGTCAGGTCGAGGCTTTCGGGCGTGGGGATGTAGCCGATGGGGGTCCGCACGGCGTCGGCCTCGCCGCGGCAGCGGTCGAGGATCCATTCGATCACGCGGAGGTTCTCGCCGTAGCCCGGCCAAAGCGGTTTCCCCTCCTCGTCGGTGCGGAACCAGTTGACGTGGAAGATGCGGGGCGGGCCGGCCATCCGCTTGCCCATGGTCAGCCAGTGCTCGAAGTAGTCGCCCATGTGGTAGCCGCAGAAGGGGAGCATGGCCATGGGGTCGCGGCGGACCTCGCCGAGCTTGCCGGACTGGGCGGCGGTCCGCTCGGAGGCCATGGTGGCCGCGACGAACACCCCGTGCTCCCAGTCGAAGGCCTCGTAGACCAGCGGGGCCAGCCGGGCGCGGCGGCCGCCGAAAAGGATCGCCGAGATCGGCACGCCGTGATGGTGCTCGGTGCGGAACGAGGCGGAGGGGCACTGGCCCAAGGGGGCCGTGAAGCGGCTGTTGGCGTGGGCGCCCGGAACCGGCCGGCCGCTTTGGTCCCGAAGGCTCGGCGTCCACGGCCGGCCCTGCCAGTCCCAGCCTTCGGCGGGCGGCTCGCCGTCCACGCCCTCCCACCAGACCGTCCCCTGCTTGGTCAACACGACGTTCGTAAAGATCGTGTTCTGGCCGATGGTCTTCAACATGTTGGGGTTGGTCTTGACGCTGGTGCCCGGCGCAACGCCGAAGAAGCCGGTTTCCGGGTTGATGGCCCAGAGCCGCCCGTCCGTGTCGATCCGCATCCAGGCGATGTCGTCGCCGACGGTCCAGATGCGGTAGCCCTTGGTCTTGAGTCCGTCGGGCGGGATGAGCATGGCGAGGTTGGTCTTGCCGCAGGCGCTGGGGAAGGCGGCGGCGATGTATTCGACGCGGCCGTCCGGGCTCTCCACGCCCATGATCAGCATGTGCTCGGCCAGCCAGCCTTCCCGCTTGCCCAGGTAGCTGGCGATCCGCAGCGAGAGGCACTTCTTGCCCAGCAGGACGTTGCCGCCGTAGCCGGACCCCACGCTCCAGACGGCATTGTCTTCGGGGAAGTGGAGGATCAAGCGGCGCTTGATGTCCAGATCGGCCTTGCTGTGCAGGCAACGGGTGAACTCGCCCCCCGCGCCGAGCTGCTTGAGGATGGGGTTGCCCACGTGCGTCATGATCCGCATGTTCAGCACGACATAGATGCTGTCGGTCAACTCGACGCCGATCTTGCTGAACGGCGAGCCCACCGGCCCCATCGAGAACGGGATGACGTACATGGTCCGGCCCCGCATCGCCCCGCGGAAAATCTCCCCCGAGCGGCGATAGCCTTCTTCGGGCGACATCCAGTTGTTCGTCGGCCCGGCGTCTTCCCGAAGCGTGGTGCAGATATAGGTGAGGTCCTCGGTCCGGGCGACGTCGTTAATGGCCGTCCGGTGGTAGAGGCAGCCGGGCAGTTTTTCTTGATTGAGGACCTGGACCTCGCCGGTGGAGGCGGCCTCCTGGACGAGCCGATCCTTCTCCTCCTCGGAGCCGTTGATCCAAACGATATTATCGGGCTCGCACATGCGGGCCATTTCTTCGACCCATTCCTGTAGTTTGCGGTTCTGGTTCATACGTTTCCGGGTTCTCCCCCGATGGGGCTATGGGCATCTAAAACACTCTATAATACCCTGTCGGCGACGGGTTCTGTATCCATCTAGGCGGGTATATTTAACCCCCCGTACGCAGTCCGGGGGCTTTTCTACGCAAACGCCCAAAAGCCCCCGGACTGCGTCCGGGGGTTCTTTCCGGCACCACGCGAAGCGTGGTCGGGGGCTTTTCATCGGGCCGCCACGTTGACAGCACACCTTAAGTCATTTACATTAAATGAGTTGCCGGTTCTCCGGCTATCTTTATTGACAGACGAAAGATTCGTGTGACAGAAAAGGCGTGGGGCGGGGTCTTCGGCGAGGCAACGGACCGCCGGGTCGAGGAGTTCACCGAGAGTGTGAGCTTCGACCGGCGGCTCTATGCGCAAGATATCGACGCATCGATCGCCCATGCCCAAATGCTGGCAAAGGTTGGCCTGCTCACGGCCGACGAGTGCCGGCAGATTGAGCAATCGTTGGGCGATATACGCCGGGAAATTGAGCAGGGGCGATTCCCTTTCCGTACGGAATTGGAAGATATCCACATGCACGTCGAGCGGGCCCTCGTGGACCGGCTCGGCGACACGGGCCGAAAACTCCACACCGCCCGCAGCCGCAACGACCAGGTCGCCACCGACCTGCGGCTCTGGGTCCGCCAGGCTATCGACCAGATCGACGCACTGTTGGTCGACCTCCAGCGGGCCTTCGTCGGCCGTTGCGAGGCGGACGCGGACGTGATCCTCCCCGGCTATACCCATCTGCAACGGGCGCAGCCGGTCCTGGCCGCCCATTATTGGCTGGCTTATTGCGAGAAGTTCCAACGGGACCGGCAGCGGCTGGCCGATTGCCGGCGGCGGGCCAACGTCCTCCCGCTGGGCGCGGCGGCCCTGGCCGGCACCAGCCTGCCGATCGATCGGGCGGACGTGGCCGCCCGATTGGGGTTCGACCAGGTGGCGGCCAACAGCCTCGATGCCGCAAGCGATCGGGATTTCGTCCTCGAGACGGCCTTCGTCCTGGCCATGATCGCCGAGCACCTGAGCGCCTGGGCCGAGGAATGGATCCTCTGGTCCACCGTGGAGTTCGGTTTCCTCAAGTTGCCCCAGGCATTTTGCACCGGCTCGTCCATCATGCCACAGAAGGTCAATCCGGACGTGCTGGAATTGGTCCGCGGCAAGACGGCGCGGGTGGTGGGCAATCTACAGACCCTCTTGGTGCTGCTCAAGGGCCTGCCGCTGGCCTACAACCGTGATCTCCAGGAGGACAAGCAGCCGCTGTTCGACTCGTTCGACACGGTCCGCGCTTCGCTGGAGCTGGCGGCCCCGCTGGTGGCGCAAGCCGTGTTGGACAGCCGGGCCATTGCCCAGCGGCTCGACCTCGGCCATCTCGATGCCACGGCGCTGATGGAGTACCTGATCCGGCGTGGCATAGCGCAGCGGACGGCCCACGGGCTGGTCGGCCGGCTCGTGCGCAAGGCCCTGGACCAGGGCGTGCGGTTGGCGGATTTGCCGATTGCCGATTTCCAGCAGGCCGTGCCCGATCTGGACGACGGCGTTTATCGGGTGCTGGGGCCGCGGCAAGCGGTGGCTGCGATGACCAGCTACGGCTCGACCGCCCCCGAGCAAGTCCGACGGCAAGTGGAACTTTGGAAGGAGCGCCTGGGGAGACAAGGAGACACGGAGACAAGGAGACAAGGAGAAAAAAAGGCATGAACGGTCCAATTCGTCTCCTTGTCTCCTTGTCTCCTTGTCTCCTTGTCTTTTCTTGCTTGCTGGCGACGGTCGGTGTCCGGGCCCAGGACGAAGAACCTCCGGCCGCGAAACCGGCTGCCAAGGCGAAGCCGAAGGCGGCGGGAAAGGCCAAGACCGCGGAGAAGGGGACCCCGATGGGCGGCATCGAGAAGCCGGAGGACCCGGCCGTCCTGGCGATCCTGGCTGTCAAGCCCGAGACGCCGCCGGAGTGCTTTCGGATGGCGCGGACGTTGGCGCGTCTGCACCGGCCCGAGCTGGCCCGGCCGCTCTTGAACCAGATCCTGGCGAGGAATCCGGACGACCAGCAATTGGCGGCGATGGTGGAGGAGTTCGGCTCGCCGGCCTTCACAGAGCTGAGCAACGACCCCGAGCTGCAGCCCGAGGCCGAGCAACTGGCCGCGGCGGCCTTGGGCGCGATCACCCGCCGGGTCCAGGACCCGAAGCGAATAGCGGACCTCATCCAGCAATTGCAGGACCCCTCCGAGGCGGTTCGGGCTCAGGCGATCAACGGCCTGCGGCAGGGCCGCGGGGCGGCCGTGGCGGCACTCGTGGCGGCGCTAGCCGACCCGGCAAAGGCCGACCGGCGCGGGAGTTTCCGCGCCGCCCTGGCGGCCATGCGGACCGAGGCCTTCGAGCCGTTGGCCGGGATCCTCGACTCCGCGGCCGATCTGGAGTTGAAGATCCAGGTGATGGAAGTGCTGGCCGACATGAAGCTCCCCGGCGCGGCCATTTACCTCTTGGCCCCGGCCTTGGCCGAAACGAGCGATCCGAAGCTCCGCGATGCGGCCGCCGCCGCGCTCAAGCAGCTCTTGGGCACCATGCCCAGCCGCGCCCAGGCGGCCCAGTGGCTCTACGAGCGGGCCGTCAACTACTTCCGCGGACGCTTCACGTTGAAGGTCGGCGCCGACGGCCGGGCCGTTCTTTGGCGGTGGGACGCGGCCCAGCGGCAGTGCGTGTCGGAAAGCGTCACGGTCGAGGACGCCTGCCGCGATATGGCGGCCCGCCTGGCCGGCGACGCCCATGCCCTCGCCCCTGGCGACCGGCAGGTGACGCCCCTGTGGCTTGCAGCGATGCTGGACGAGATGGTCTACGCTCAGGGGCTCGATAGGCCGTTGGATTTCGAGAGTCCAAGGGTCCGTGAAATCATGGAGGTGGGGGTCAACTCGATCGACGCGGTATTGGAATTCGCGATGGCCCAACGGCATCCGGCGGCAGGCCGGGCAGCCGCCGAGATCCTGGGGCGGTTCAAACAGGCCGACAAGCTGCTCCGCCGGGGGCAGGAGCCCGCGGCGCTGGTCCGGGCGGTCCGCAGCCCCGATCGGCGGCTCCGACTGGCCGCGCTGGAGGCGATCGTCCGGCTCGACCCCGACGGGCCCTATCCCGGATCGAGCTGGGTCCCCGAGTCCCTGGCCTTCCTGGCGGCGAGCCGCGGCTCCCGCCGCGCGCTGGTGGCTACCGCCGACCCCAACGGATTGCCCGACCTCGTCGCCGCGCTGGCCGCCAGACACATCGGCGCGGACAACGCGACCTTCGGACGAGAAACGGTCCGAATGGCCCTCGACTCGCCGGACTACGAAACGGTGCTGATCGACGCGGGCATCGGCAACCCGGCGATCGAGACCACCATCCAGGAGCTTCGCCAGGACTATCGCACGGCGATGCTGCCGATCGGGGTGATAGCGCGATCGGGATTCTTCGAGCGGGCCCAACGGGTCGCACGCGACGACCCCCGCACGCTGGCGCTCGTGCGACCGCACTCGATGGATACGGCCGAGGCCGAACTCAACCAACTGGCCGCCATCTCGCCGCGGGAAGCGATGGGCTTCCAGGAGCGCCGACAGCAGGCGGCCAGGGCACTGGCGTGCCTGGCCACCCTGGCCAACTCCCCCCGCAAACTCTACGATCTTTCGGGGACGGAGGACGCGGTCTCGACCGGGCTCTATGCGCCGGGGCTGGGCGACCGGGTCGCCGCCGTCCTGGCCGACATGCCCAGCCTCCGGAGCCAACTGGCGCTGGTGGACCTGGCCAGCCGCCACGCGCAGCCCCTGGCGGTCCGCAAGGCGGCGGCCAAGGCATTTCGCACAAGTACCGAGAAGCACGGCCTCCTCTTGCCGGAAGAGGCCATCCGCCGCCAGTACGACCGCTATCAACGCAGCAAGGACCTCGACCTGGACACCCAGCACGTGCTGGGATTGCTCCTGGACGCGATCGAGGCCCGGCTGGAGGCCAGTGGGCTTGGCGCCGTGTCGGGCAAGAAGCCCGAGAGACTTCCACCGGGCGAGAAGCCGGCCGAGAAAAAGCCGGAGATCATTGCAAAATGAGAATTGCAAATTGCAAATTGCAAATTGAAGACGCGGCCTCCAGCAGGTTCGTTCGTCCCCGCAATGGTTCTGTGGGGCTTGACGATACTGGCCGGGCACGGCGCCCTCGGCTTCCGTTCGCCCTGCTCAATTTGCAATTTGCAATTCTCAATTTGCAATTTGCAACCTCAATCCCCAATCCCTTCCTGTGAGCCGTATTCCGAACCCCGCCGCCGATAGCACGCCGCCGATCCCCGGGCTGATCGGCTCGGGGCCGCCCATGCAGCATTGCTACCGCCTCGTGCGGCAGGTGGCACAGTCCAACGCCTCGGTCCTGCTGTTGGGCGAGACGGGCACCGGCAAGGAGCTGATCGCCAAGGCCATTCACCGGCTGAGCCCGCGGGGCAGCGGCCCCTTCATCCGCGTCAACTGCGGCGCCCTGCACGAGAACCTGTTGGAGAGCGAGTTGTTCGGCCACGTCCGCGGGGCGTTCACCGGCGCCGTGGACAACCGCACCGGCCGCTTCGAGGCCGCCCACACCGGCACCGTCTTCCTCGACGAAATCAACTCCACCACGCCCAAGCTCCAGGTCAAGCTCCTCCGCGTGCTCCAGGAGCACGAGTTCGAGCGGGTCGGCGATACGCAAACGATCCGCGTGGACACCCGGGTCATCGCCGCGAGCAACCGCGACCTCCTGGAAGAAGTCGATGCCGGCCGCTTCCGCGAGGACCTCTACTACCGCCTCAACGTGGTCACCGTCTACCTGCCCCCCTTGCGCGAGCGGCGGGAGGACATTCCGCTTTTGGTCGGGCACTTCCTCCGCATCTACAACGAGCAGAACCTTCGGCACGTCCCCTACATCCAACCCAAGGCCATGGAGATGCTCTGCGGCTACGCCTGGCCGGGCAACGTCCGCGAGCTGCAGAACTACGTGGAGCGGGCGGTCGTGCTGGCACCCGGCGACGAGCTGACCTGCGACCTCCTGCCGGAGGCGGTGCTGGGCCAGAAACCCCGGCGGATCGGCCGGCAGCGGCCCGCCAATCTCGACGCCCTGGTCGCCGAGCTGATCGAGCAGGGCATTACGGCCGCCGGCCCTCAGAGCGACAACCTCTACGCCTCGATCGTCAGCCGCATCGAGCGCGAGTTGATCGTCCAGGTCCTCAACGCCTGCGACAACGTCCAGACCAAGGCCGCCGAGCGGCTGGGCATCAACCGCAACACGCTCCGCAAGAAGCTCGAAGAATACGGGCTCGACAAGTAGCAGGGGGCTTTTCCTCCAAAGCGCTCAAAAGCCCCCGGACTGCGTCCGGGGGTTCGAGCGCCCGGGGCTACTGTTCGCCCCCGTGCTCCTGGTGTAGGATTCTCATGCGTTCCATAGCAGCATTGCGGGAGGATGGCCATGTTCCTCAGTCGTTTCGGCGTGAAGAACTACAAGTGTCTGGGCGAGATCGACATCCCGCTGACGCCCATCCACGTCCTGATCGGGCAGAACGACGCCGGCAAGACAAGCCTGCTGGAAGCAATGGCGGCGTTCTACGAAAGCTCGCAAAAACAATTGCCGCAATTGTTCCCCGAGCCCTGGACTGGGCGGGAGTTGGTATTTCACGGAAGCCAGCGCGGGACTGTCGAGTTTTCGGGAGAATGGAGCCCGATTCAGAGCGAGGTCCTGCCAGCCAACACGAGGCCGCGGTTATGCTATGGGTTCTCATGCCGATTTCACCGGGAGGGGAAAGGCTGCATGGTTGCGAAGGAGTGGATCGAGCAGGCGGGCGCGCGGCGAGACCTACCCCCCGTCCGTCACGGGGCCTCGACAGCGGCGTGCTCATGGAACCGCGGGGCGCCGCAGATCACCGGCCTCGACCTTGACCCGGCCCTGGCTTCGCTGCGCGTAGACAGGTACTCGCTCGATGCGAAAACAATGAGAGCGCCTGCTGTAATTACCGCATGTCCCAAGTTCCGGCTCGGCCCCGACGGCTTTGGGTTGCCAACATTGCTCGACGATATCCTGGGCAATGACCCCGAACGCTTCCTGGCGCTTCGCGCCGATTTTTGCCGCCACTTTCCCCAGTTCCGGGGCATCCAGTTGCGCTCGGTAGATGCCCTTGACCGCAGCTTCCATCCTAAGAAAGGCATTTACACCTCGACCACGCGTGTCGGGAAGGGCATCGTTCTGGAAATGCAGTCCGGCCACACCATTCATGCTCAGCAGGCGTCAGACGGCGCCATCCTCTTCCTAGGCTTTCTCGCTCTTAGCTACCTACCCGAGCCTCCGACATTACTGTTGATCGAAGAACCTGAGAACGGCATTTACCCAAAACGGCTCGCTGAGGTCATTCAGCTTCTCAAGCAATTGGTTTACCGCTCCGAGGGCCCGGCTTTCCCGCAGATCATCCTGTCCACCCACTCGCCCTACGTTTTGAGCTTCTTCGAGCCCGACGAAGTAACATTCCTCAGTCGTCCGGCCGACAACCCGGAGGGCGCGGTCCGTGCCCGGCCGTTGCGCGACGCCCCGAACATTCGCGAAAAGCTGGCCCGCGACGAACTCTACCTCGGCGAGCTTTGGTACAACTTCAGCGAGGAGGAGATTTTCGACAATGCCTGAGGCAGCGGTCGTGGTCGAGGTCTTTGGCGAAGGCAAAGCGGACATCGGAGCGGACCCCAACCCGAGACGCCCGACCGCGGGAATCGTCCCGATCCTCCTGGACCGATTGTGCGGAAGGCCCGGCCGCATGCTCGTCAAGTGCATGCCGATACCGTATCTCCAGCGAAAGAGGCTCCACCAGAAGGTGCAGGTCGCCAAGCAGCAGGCACACGGCCACGGATCGCATGCCGCCGTTTTCGTGGTCGATTCAGAGGGCGGGCCGAAGGAGTTGAAAGCGAAACGGGCTCAGTTGGAGGAAGGGCGGGACCGCAAGCTGCCCGACTTCCCCATGGCGGTTGGAGTCGCCCACCCGTGCATTGAAAGTTGGCTCTTGGCGGACGCGGCTGCAATTCGGCGCGGCTTGGATCTGCCTGCTACGCCGGCGGTTCCAGCCGACCCGGAAAGCCTGCCCGCCCCATGTCATGATGCCGACGAGAATCCCAAGAGAGTGCTGTGCAAATTGGCGGGGGTGGCGAAGAAAGAGCTTTCTGCCGACGAGAAGGATTGCATTGCCCGTGCCATGAACGATCTGGCTTTGGTGCGGCAGCGCTGCCCGTTGGGGTTCGCACCGTTCGCCGACGAGGCGGAAAGACATATCCGCCCGCTCTTCAAAGAGCCGTTGAAGGAACAAGCTTGATAATTGGGTGGCACGCCCTGAGGAACGAAGGGCGTGGAAGGTCCGGAAGCCACGCCCTTCGCTCCGCTCAGGGACGTGCCACCCGTCGCTTGCCCCGCCCTGCCAACTACTGCCGATCGAGGTCCTCGCTCTGGGGCAGGTCGGCCAGGGTCTGGAGACCGAAGAGCCGCAGGAATCGC
>JBEKCP010000058.1:0-15940 GCA_050014815.1 Thermoguttaceae bacterium
CCTTCTGCATGAAATTCGCCATCATCATCCCCGACGGCTCGGCCGATGAGCCGCAGGACTCGCTCGGCGGCAAGACGCCGCTGGAAGCGGCCAACGTGCCGGCGATGGACGCCGTGGCGGCCGCCGGAGTGGTCGGCCGGGCCAACAATACCCCCGACGCGCTCCCCGCCGGATCCGACACGGCCAACCTGAGCCTCCTGGGCTACAATCCGCTTGAGCATTTTACGGGCCGGGCCCCATTGGAGGCCGCCGCCCAAGGCATCGACCTGGGACCCGGCGATTGGGCCGTCCGCTGCAACCTGGTAGCCATCGAGGACCAGGTCATGCGGGACTTCACCGCCGGCCACATCTCGACCGAGGAGGCCGCCGCCCTGGTCGAAACTCTCCAGGAGAAACTCGGCACCCCGCAGATCCAATTCTACCCGGGCGTCAGCTACCGCAACCTGTTGGTGATCCGGGCCGCCCCCGGCCAGTCGGCGCCCTTCTCTCCCGATACCCGCGCCACGCCGCCGCACGACCTGACCGACCAGTTGGTCCTGGACGGGTATCCGCGGGGGCCGGGCAGCGACCTGTTGACGGAATTGATGAGCGAGAGCGAGGCCTTGTTCGCCGCTCACCCGGTGAACGCCGCCCGCCGCAAGGCCGGAAGGCCGCCCGCCACCAACATCTGGCTCTGGGGGCAAGGCAGCGCCCCGCGGCTGACCCCGTTCGTCGAGCTTTACGGCGTCCGCGGGGCCATGATTACGGCCGTGGACCTGCTTCGCGGACTGGCCAAGCTGATGGGCTGGCAGCGGATCGACGTCCCCGGCGCCACCGGCTACACCGACACCGATTACGCCGCGAAGGGCCGCTATGCCGTCGAGGCGCTCAAACACTACGACCTGGTATGCGTCCACGTCGAGGCGACCGATGAGGCCTCGCACGAGGGCAACGTCGCGGCCAAGGTCGAGGCCCTGGAGCAGATCGACCGGCACATCGTCGGCCCGGTGCTGGCCGCGCTTCACTCGTACGAGCGCTGGCGGATCCTGGTTTCGCCCGATCACCCCACGCCGCTTCGGACCAAGACCCACAGCCATGGCTGCGTGCCGCTGGCGATGGCCGGCACGGGCATTGTCCCGGACGTTTTCCAGAAGTACGACGATCCCACGGCCGCCCGATCGGACCTCGTTTTCCCTGAAGGCTGGAAGCTGATGGGGCGGTTCCTGGGGGAAAAATCCGAAACTCGAAATCCGAAATCCTAAACAAATCCAAATAATCCAATCACCGAATGACAGAAACACCGGCGTTTGGAACATTTGAGATTCGTGCTTTGGGTTTGTTTAGGATTTCGATATTCGGATTTCGTGCTTCATGACGGATTCTGCCTTCCACAACTATCACGTCACGGACGAACAGGCTGGACTGGCCCTGGTGGCGGCACTGCGGCAATTCCGGCCGGAGGAGTCCTGGTCGATTGCTCGCCGCTGGATCCAGAACCGGCACGTCCAGGTCAACGGCAACCTCTGCGTTGACGAGGGTCGGAGGCTCCAGCCCCACGACGTCGTCAAGCTCTGGCAGGAGCCGCGCCAGCCCCCGCCCCAGGCCGAGGACGTCAAGATCGTCTATCGCGACGCGCACCTGGTCGTGGTCGAGAAGCCGGCGGGCGTGACCACGGGCCGCCACTCGGAGGAGCAGTCGTGGCCGTCGCGACGGAAGCAGGTGCAGCCCACGCTCGACGAGATCGTGGCCAGAATCCTGGCGCGGCAAGGACGAAAAGGGGACAGGTCCAATTTGCCGGAACGGCCCTTCGGGTGCTCGGCACAAATTGGACCTGTCCCCTTTTCGCCCGGCAGGCGCCGAGGGAGACCTGCCCGGTCGCCCCGGGTGCGGCTCGTCCACCGCCTGGACCGCGATACCAGCGGCGTCATGGTGCTGGCGCTTGGTGCCGAGGCGGAGCGGCAATTGGTGCAGATGTTCCGCAAGCACGCGATCCATCGCGCGTACCTGGCCATCGTCCAGGGCCGCGTCGAGGAGCAAACCATCGAGTCGCGCCTGGTCCGCGACCGGGGCGACCGCCGCCGCGGCAGCACCAAGCTGCCGGAGGTGGGCAAGCGGGCCGTGACCCATGTCCGCCCCGTCGAGAACCTCGGCGACTACACGCTCCTCGAGTGCCGGCTGGAGACGGGCCGCACCCATCAGATCCGCATCCATCTGGCCGAGGCCGGCCACCCGGTTTGCGGCGAGAAGGTCTACAACAAGCCGCTCTTCGGCAAGCCACTCGTCGATCAAAGCGGGGCCCAGCGGCAGGCCCTCCACGCGGCGGAGCTCGGCTTCCAACATCCCGTCACCGGCGAGCCGCTCCGCTTCCAGATGCGGTTGCCCGCAGACATGCAGCGGCTGCTGGAGGAACTAAGGCGAAAGGCGGAAGAGGGGAGGGCGGAAGGAAGCGGGCAGTGAGTCTTGGGCGGTTGGGGGAGAGCAAGGCGGCGGAGGACGGGCGCACGGAATTGCTTGGCGGTTACGGTCGTACTCCAACGGATGGCTCGGCATTTCGACTTTCTCCGAGCGAGAATGCTTGGTCAATCGCCATTCGTGCTGCACGATAAAACGCCTGCTGCGATGAATCTACTGGGTGTGCCGTAATCTCGCTGATCCAAATGCTGCCCGTGGACGGAAACTCCGGAAACCGCAAGGCCATCCCATCCAGAATGCCTTTGACAATGGAGTCTCGGTATTCTTCTGGAGGGTGCGTCTTAAAGTGAATCCCCGGAGGTTGGTTGTATTCGAACGGAATGCGCAGACCCGCCGCCAGATACCGTGGTCCGAGGTGTACCCTGAAGTGGCCGTACACCTCCAACGCGCCTGGTGACTTGTCGGTCATGGTTTATCCGCCCGCACTTCTAGAATGGACGGCAGGTCGCGACTGGCGTGGATCACTGCAATGATGAGAACTCGCTGGCTTGGCTCCTCCTCACGGTAGATCAGCCGGTAGTTCCCCACGATGATCTCCCGATAAGCCGGAAACAGATGGATGACTTCTCCGACCTTCGGCCATTGGGCAAGCGGTGCGGTCGCCCCGGTAATCTTCTCCACGGTCGCCCGCGCGTACCTCCGCGAATCGCGTGCGATGAACTCATAGACCTCGCGAAGATCCGTGAGAGCAGGTTTGGACCAATCTACTCGAACCATTCCTGGCTCTGCCGGACGGCCTCCTCTTGGCTAACCAACTCTCTACGGGCAATCGCTTCTTCGGCGCACTCGATCTTCGCCTTGAGGTACAGCTCGTACATCAACTGTTCCGGGTCGAGGGGATCGGAAAGGCGGTCGAGAATGGCCAGCACTTCCTGCTTATTCATGGGCAGTTCCTACCAGCGGACTTTTCTTCAAGCATGACGTATCAGTATATCGCCGCAACAGAGTGAAGACAAGACAGGCTCTACTTCGCCTTTCGCCCTCACGCCAGCCGCATCCAGACCGCCTTGAGATACTCGGTCTCAGGCACGTTGGCGGCGACCGGATGATCACTGTGCCGGCCGCCGGCAAGTGTCAGTTGCAAGACGCCCCCCGACGCCTCTCTTGCCTGACGGCACCCCCGATAGGAAAGCTATTGAGGGCCGCCTGCGCGTCTCGCCCTTGAACCAGTTGCGACCCGTCCCGACGAGGGTAAACACCAGGTCCCCGAACAGCCCGTCCGCCATGCGGGGAGCCTGATCGTGGCGGTCGATCCACGGGGCGAGCCGGTGCTTTCGATCACTCCCGAATATAGCGTCCCCGGGCCCCGCCAACTGCTTTCCCCTCAGTGCCGCGATTTTTTTCTTGTTTGCAAGATGGCCTGCAATCCCCCCGCTGTGGTGGCTCCATTTTCGATCGCCCTGGAATCTAATAAGACTTTGCTACTCGCCCCGTTGCGATTGCGGCGATAGGGGCCGGTCCGGGCGCGGGCCTTATTGACGACCTGCAACCGCCGACTGTATACTTCAGGGTTCAGTGGAGATCGATCGTTCAAGGTGAGTGTGGCCACTGGCGCTTTGAGTGTGAGCCAATGGACTTCGGCGGCGAACATTGCGTGTTTACCCTGATGACGCGTGCCGGAGTCGCAGGTCAGGTTGAGTAGAATTGCTATGGCCCAAATCAAAGTGATCGACACTGGTGGTCAATACTGCCACCTCATCGCCCGACGGGTCAGAGACGCGGGTGTGCATGCGAGCATTTGTCCCCCAGATGGCGCCTTGCGGGAACTCAGTCAATCCAAGGGCGTAATCATCTCTGGTGGTCCCAGAAGTGTTTACGCCGCCGATGCGATTCATTGTCCCTCAGAACTCTTCCGGGGAGAGGTCCCGGTTCTCGGCATATGTTACGGGCATCAACTCATGGCGCACGCGCTTGGCGGCGAGATTCGTCCCGGCGTACATCGGGAATTCGGAGAAGCCACCCTGAGAATACTGCGACAAGACGCCATCCTCCGTGGCGTAGAGGCAAACGCCACCGTCTGGATGAGCCATGGCGACGAAGTTGTGGCTCCCCCGCCTCTCTTTGACGTGGTCGGCGAAACAGATGATTGCCGGATCGCGGCGATGGTGAACAGGCAGCGGACAATGTTCGGGCTTCAGTTTCACCCCGAAGTGACCCACACCCCTTCAGGCGGCAGGATTCTGAGAAATTTTCTCTTTGATGCTTGTAAATGCTCGACTGATTGGAGTATCGCCTCGCAGGTCGCCGAGCTACAGCATCGCATTCGCTCTCAGGTCGGAAATCGAAAAGTGCTGTTCTTTGTAAGCGGGGGCGTCGATTCCACTGTCGCGTTTGCTCTCTGCTCGCAGACGCTTGGTCCAGACCGCGTCCTGGGAGTGTTTGTGGACACAGGCTTCATGCGCCAGGGAGAGCGATCGCAAATCGAGGCCGCATTCGCCGAACGAGGCTGGAGCAATATCCGGTGCGTTGACAAACGAAGGGAGTTTGTGTCGCGGCTCCACGAGGTATCCGATCCCGAAAGGAAACGGCTTGAGATCGGGAACTGTTTCTTGGATGTTCAGCGCGCGGTCTGCGGCGAACTAGATCTCGCGTCGGGACATTGGATGCTCGGCCAGGGTACGATCTACCCTGATACGATAGAGTCGGGCGGCAGCAAGAATTCGGCAACTATCAAGACACACCACAACCGCGTACCGGAAATTGCGAGATTGATTCGCGAGGGATTGCTTCTGGAACCACTTGCGTCGTTCTATAAGGATGAGGTGCGTGAGATCGGGCAGCAACTGGACCTGCCGGCGGCGATGGTCAATAAGCACCCGTTTCCCGGGCCCGGCCTGGCTGTTCGATGTTTGTGCTCCGATGGCGACCATTCAATCGAAACGAGCCACGAACTGAGGCAACTGGTACAGCGAGGCTTCGGCCTGGACGCGGTGTCGATACCTCTTCGAACGGTGGGTGTCCAAGGCGATTACAGAAGCTACAGCAACGTCGTGCTGTTGTCCGGAGACGCCGACCTGCAAACGTACGGGAAGGTGGCTACGAGGCTGACCAGCGAATTGCCCGCAACGAACCGGGTTACTTTCCTTGTTGCGCCGAAGAAGACGAATATCCATTCCGGGTGTGTACGTCGCGCGTTTATCACCACGCGCAGGCTGGATCTGCTGCGTGAAGCTGACGCGATCGTCCATGAAATGTTGGCGGGGGCTGGTCTTGCAAGAACAGTGTGGCAGTTCCCTGTAGTCTTACTGCCATTGAGTTTCGGCCAAGGCGAAACAATCGCCTTGCGACCAGTCCTGTCTACCGATGCAATGACCGCAAAATACGCCGACCTTCCGATGGATCTGATCCGTGACATGGCTCATGCGGTCTTGACAATTCCCGGGATTGACGCTGTTGCCTATGACGTAACCAGCAAGCCGCCGGCAACAATCGAATGGGAGTAATCGCGAGAAAATGAAAAAGACAGATCTCGTACGTCACTTCGTTTCGCCCTCCCCACCCCCGGCTGGCGACTGGGCCCGCCGCCTTTACCCCAGCCTCATCCACACCGCCTTGAGATACTCGGTCTCGGGCACGTTGGCGGCGACCGGATGATCGGCGGCGGCTCCGGTGCGGGCCAGGATCTGCATCGGTCGGGCGGCGTGCCGCTCGGAGGCCTCGTCAGTGGCGGGCGAGACTAGCGGCCCCGCCTGGCAGGCCGCCGATCGCAACAGGCCGAGAAACGCATCTTCCTTCAAGAGCCCGGCGCAGCAGCAACTCAGGAAGAGCCCGCCCGGCGCCACCAGCCGCATCGCAAGCCGGTTCAGGTCGAAGTGCTTGCGGGTGCCCTCCTCGAGCTCGGCGCGGGAGCGAATCAGCTTGGGCGGGTCCAAGACGACCACATCATAGCGGCGGTCCTGCCGGAGCATTTCGCGCATGTAGTCGAACGCATCGGCCTGGACAAAGCGGATGCGGACCTGATTCAGATTGGCGTTCTCCTTGGCCAATTCCAGGGGCCCTTCGTCAAGGTCCACGCCGGTGACCTCGGCCGCCCGGCCGAGACACTTCGCCTGCACGGCGAACCCGCCGGTGTAGCAGCAGAGGTCCAGCACGGTGCGGCCTTCGCAGAACTCGGAGAGCCGCTTGCGGTTTTCCCGCTGGTCGCAGAAGAAGCCCGTCTTGTGGCCGCCGGTAAAGCGGACGCGGAACCGGGTGCCGAACTCGCGGACGGTCACCTCGTCGGGAAGGCCCGGCGAGCGGATCTCCGGCGGTTGGTGGCCCTCCTGGCTGAGGAACTGCGGGCTGGGCCGGACCAGGGTCGCTTCCTTCTCCCCTCTCCCCTTGGGAGAGGCACCCACGAGTGGGTACCCGGGGGTGAGGGCGGGGCCCGGGGTGAGAGCGAGCCCCGGGGTGAGGGGGGACTGTCCCGATTTTCGCGTCAGCGAAAATGGGACTGTCCCCTTTGACGCAAGTTCGGCGAGAGCGAGCCGGGCCAGCCGTTCCAAGATCGCCTCGGCCCGCTGATACATCCCCAGGCTGTAGACCTCGGCGGAGAGGACTTCGCCCAGGCGATCCACGACCAGGCCCGGCAGCCCGTCGGCCTCGGCATGGACGACCCGATAGGCATCCGTAACGGCGTCCAGCCGGAGCAGGTCTTTCCGCAGCCGCACCGCCTCCTCCAGCCGCTTCTGCCAGAGGGCGTCGTCGGGCAGCTCCGGCCCGTAGAAGAGCATCCGGACGGCGATCTCGCTCCGCGGGTTGTAAAGGCCGTAGCCCAGCAGTTGATCCCCCGGGCCATAGACGGCCACCAGGTCGCCGGGCCGGGCCTTCTCGACCTTCTTGATCCGCTTGCGGTAAACGGACGGATGCCAGCCCGATGTCGCAATGTGGACTGCGGGGATCGGCGCAGCCGGATCGGGGGCCAATGGCCGCTGGCGGAGCGATTCGCTTGCCGACAAAGGGAACGGCTTCCGAGGATTCATGCCGGACTGAGTTCCCACTTCCGCGCTTGGGCCGTCAGGGCTGCGACGTGCTCGGGCCAATCGTGCAGCGTTGCAGGATCGAAATCCGCCCCGTTGGGCCACACGAGCGTTTGGGCCTCAGGGTCGATTTGGACCTGGTTGAACAGCGTCAAGTCAGCCAAGGGGCCAAACAACTGGCCTGCGAGAACAGGTCGAAAGTCGATGACCTGTTCGGTCCCGTCGTCGAATGTCACACGAAGCGTATAGGGAGCTACGGCGTGAAAACCGCGAACGCGAAAGGTCGGATATTTCACGGTTTCTCGCCGGTCACTCGGGGTGCAGGGCGTCTCGGCGGGCGGGAAACATACTCGCGTCCCGACTCCCGCTCCAGACGCCTCAGATCCTCACAAATCGCGTGCAGGTCAAAGTGGAACTTTTCCGCGTGCTCCTGGCGGATCTTGCGGATTGCAGCCACAATTGGATCGTCGCACATCGCAGAACTCCTCAACGATTTGTCCGCCTCACGGCGCGGCGCCTCGCGACCCGCCGCCTGGTGGCAGCCTCCGAATACGATGCCGCCCGGGCTCGACAACAACGAATGACGAGCACAAGTCGTGCTCTGGGTACAACGCCAAGACTCGTTCCAGTTCAGCATGGACAAACTTCTGCGTCGAGGGCAACAGCCGCAGGTAGATTACGCCCGCATCCGTACCCCGAACAAAGACCAGCCCACCGTAGTCGCGGTCGCGCGTGAGCAAGACGCGCCGCTGTTCATGCGCGGTGCGGAGCAGTGCCGCATCCTCGGCCTGTGCGAGGCCAAGCTGAGACGCCGTCACCACGTCATGGCCCAGGCCGACCAGAAAGCGGGCTGTGGCGGAGTAGACGTCCTGGTCGGCCAAAAATCTCATGGGGTCGATGCCAAGTGAATGTCCTCCACCGCCACCACGTCAATCGCATACTGAACGCATGCGCGGATGTCCTCCAACGTCAGGTCGGGGTAGTAATCGCGGACGATGTCAGCAAAAGGCAGCCCTTCGCGGACGAGTTCCAGCACGTTCCGCACTGGAATCCGCGTGCCAGAGACGCAGGGCTTCCCGAAATGGATTTGGCTATTGACAGAGATTCGGTCTTGCATGTTTCTTTCCCAATTGGCGCGAGCCAAACAGATCGACTACATCGCTATTATACTACCAGTAGTTGGGGGGGTGTCAACTTACACGCCTCTACTTCAGGTCGGTCTTCCTCGCGTGGACGAGACGCCGTCCGAGCATGTCAACGGCCGCCTCGCACTGCTCCAGCACGATGTAGCCTAATAGCGGTTCATAGACACCGTCGACGGGGCGCATTTCCAGGAACAGGACCTCGCCATAAACGGGAGGAAATCCCTCGACCTGGATTTCCACCGGGCCACAGACGGTCGCCTGCACCCGGTCCTGAGTGGCCGTTTCACAATGGACCTCGCGGACGGCGTTTGAGCTTGCCGAGCCGTGGTTGCCAGGCGGTGGGAAGGACCATGTAGGCAGAGCCGGTATCCACGAAGGCATCGCACTGGATCGTCTTGGTTGGGTCAAGGAGGTTCCCAATGCGAACATTCGACACGATGCGCCCCATAAAGTCCGTCTCCACAATTCAAATCAATTCTACCACCAGTGGGGAGGCTGTCAACGGCCCGTTGACCTCGTTAGCAAGGCCAAGCATAATACAAGCTTGTGTGCACTTGTGGTGCGCATTCCGCGTCAACCCGCAAGATTCGTAAGTGTCTCACATGCCCATCATCGTCCAGAAATTCGGCGGCTCCAGCGTGGCCGACAGCCAGAAGATCCTGGCGGCGGCCCGCAAGGCCATTCGCGCCCAGAAAGAAGGCAACCAGGTCGTCGTGGTCGTCAGCGCCATGGGCGACAATACGGACCTGCTGATCGACCTGGCCAGGCAGATCACCGACCAGCCGCCGGCCCGCGAGATGGACATGCTCCTCTCGACCGGCGAGCAGGTGAGCGTGGCGCTGATGGCCATGGCGATCCACTCGCTGGGGCACAAGGCGATCAGCCTGACCGGGGCGCAGATCGGCATCCGGACCGACAGCACGCACACGAAGGCCCGGATCCAGACGATCTCGACGGAGCGGATCCGCCGGGCGCTGGACGAAGGCAACGTGGTGATCGCGGCGGGGTTCCAGGGGATCGACGAGTCGCTGGACATCACCACGCTGGGGCGCGGCGGGAGCGACACGACGGCCGTGGCGTTGGCGGCCGTCCTCAGCGCGGACGCCTGCGAGATCTACACCGACGTGGACGGCGTCTACACGACCGATCCGCGGATCGTGCCGGAGGCCCGGCAACTCCGCCAGATCAGCTACGACGAGATGCTGGAGCTGGCCACGGCTGGGGCGGGCGTGATGCACAACCGGTCGATCGAGTTCGCCAAGAAGTTCTGCGTGAGAGTCCATGTCCGGAGCAGTTTCAGCGACAAGCCGGGCACGATGATCGTGGCCGCCCCGGAGGCGGCCGGCCAGGCGGTCTGCGGGGCGGCCGTGATCAAGAACGAGGCCCGCGTGACCGTGTTGGGGGTGCCCGACCGGCCCGGCGCCGCCATCACCATCTTCGGCAAGGTCGCGGCCAAGAACGTCCCGATGGACATGATCGCGCAGAACGTGGCGGCCGACGGGCGGGCCGACATCTCGTTCACCGTGCCCCGCGACGAGCTGCCCCACACCCTGAAGGCGGTGGAAGAGGCCGTCAACGAGCTCGGGGCCGAAGGGCATGACTGCGACGACGAGGTCTCGAAGATCTCGATTGTCGGCCTCGGCATGGCCACCCAGCCCGGCGTGGCCGAGCGGATGTTCCGCGCCCTGGCCGAGAAGGGGATCAACATCCAGATGATCGCCACCAGCGAGATCAAGATCTCGGTGCTGGTGGCCCGCGAGTTCGCCGCCGAGGCCCTGCGGACCGTCCACCAGGAATTCCGGCTCGACCAGGAGCCGCCGGCGGCGCCGGGCGACGGCAAGACCACGGGGGCCCGGCAGAGCGACAGGGAGGTCGTCGCCCGAATGGAGAAGATGGAACAACTGATCATCGAGGAGATCGGGCTGGACGAGACGCAGGCGCGGGTCACGGTGGTTGGGCTGCCCGACATCCCCGGCCTGGCCGCCCAGGTGTTCAGCGAGATTGCCGAGGCGGGCGTGGTCGTCGACATGATCGTGCAGAACACCGGCCGGCAAGGGCACGCCAACATCTCGTTCACCGTGCCGCAGAAGGACCTGGCGAAATGTCTCGCGGTGGCCGCGGAGCAGGCCGAGCTTCTGGGCTGCCCGCCGCCTACGAGTTGCCCCCGGGTCTCGAAGCTATCGGTCTTCGGCGTCGGCATGAAGAGCCACGCCACGGTTGCCAGCCGGCTCTTCCAGGCCCTGGCGGCCGAGGGGATCAACGTCGAGTTGATCGGCACGACCGAGGTCCGCGTGAACGTGGTCGTCGACGGCCGCCACGGCGAGAAGGGGCGAGCCGCCCTCCTCGAAGAATTCGCCGACGCGATGGGGTGAGAGGAGAAAGGAGTTAGGAGTTAGGAGAAAGGAGTCAGGAGTCAGGAGTCAGGAGAAAGGAGTTAGGAGAAAGAATGACGGACTTCCTTCCTCCTCCTAGCTCCTAGCTCCTAGCTCCTAGCTCCTAGCTCCTAGCTCCTAACTCCTAACTCCTAACTCCTAACTCCTAACACCTCAACTCCTAACTCCTAACTCCTAACTCCTAACTCCTTTCCCTTCACTCCCCCAGCACGTCGTTCAACACGTCCTCGTTGACGTAGATCGGCAGCGGCGGGTTGCACGTCACGGCGACAGCAATCGCGTCGGACGGCCGGGCATCCACCTCGACTAGTTCGCCCTGGTGGCGGATCCGCAGCCGGGCGAAGTACGTGTGCTCCTTGAGTTCGCTGATCACTACGTCCTGGAACTCCGCCCCGAGGTTCTCAACCACGTTGACGATCAGGTCGTGCGTGAGCGGCCGCGGCGACTCGAAACCCTTCACCCGGCGATCGATGCTGGTGGCCTCGAAGATCCCGATCAGGATGGGGAAGGTCCGCTCCCCTCCCACCTCCTTCAGATAAATAACCTGCTGGTCATTGATCTCGTTGATGATGATCCGTGAGAGCTTCATGGCAACGGGCATGGCGACGTCCTTCACGAGGGCCGCGGCGGGGGGCCCGCCAATGGCGAGCCCAGAAACAACACTATTATAGCCGGGGTTGCGGGAAGGTGAGAAGGGCGGAGGGACGAGGGGGGAGTGTGCCGGCTACATGACTCGCTTGACGCCGGGGGTATCGTCCGGGTAGTCTACCGGCATGTTGCTCTTCAAGAAACGATTCCTTCCGGCCATCCGGTCGGGACAGAAGACGCAGACGATCCGCCTATGGAAGTACGCCCGAATGCGCGCCGGGCAGCGGAGCTACATCCCGGGGGCCGGCTACATCCGCGTGACGGCGGTCGAAGAGGTGCGGCTGGCGGAGCTGACCGACGAGGACGCCCGACCCGACGGCTTCGAGACGGCCGAGGAGTTGCGGGCGGAGATCGCCGCGCTATACTCCCAGCAGCCCGACGAAGGACGCCGCGTCTATCGCATCGTGTTTCACCTGCTACCGCCGGAAGAGCAGCACAAGAGGCAACCGGCGGGCGCGCCAAGGCGCTAGTGCTCTGCCAGTGGCCAATTGAGGGTGCCACGGTTGGCTTGTCCAACCGTGTCTTCTGCACTGCTCGACAAGCCAGCAGTGGCACCCGGCGCCCGCTAAACATGCCTAAATCGGTGGGCTTTTCACGTTGCCGCAAAACGCAGCCGGCGGTACAATCCGCCCGCGCAACCCTCCGTTTGCGCGAACATGGGAAAAATGAGCGGGTTAGGCACCCAGCCCACCCACCTCAATCGTCAAGGATGGCGATCTATGGGTTCTCAAAGCGTCCGTGCGAAGCACCGGCTGACCGCCTTTGAACAACTCCGCTACGCCCGACAAATCCTCCAGACCGAGAGCCGCACGCTGGCCCAGGTGGCCAAACGGCTCGACCAGGAGTTCTGCCGGGCCATCCAGTACCTCTGCGAGTGCCGCGGCAGCGTCATCGTAACGGGGATGGGCAAGGCGGGCCTGGTGGGACAAAAGATCGTGGCCACCCTGGCCTCGACCGGCACCCGCAGCCACTGGTTGCACCCGGGCGAGGCGGTCCACGGCGACCTGGGACGCGTCCACCCGGAGGACGTTGTGCTCGTGCTCTCCCAGAGCGGCGAAACGGACGAGATCGTCCGCCTCTTGGCGCCGCTGGCCGAGTTGGGCGTGCCGATCCTGGCCATTACCGCCCGGGCCGAGAGCACCCTGGGCCGGGCAGCCACGGTCTCGATCGAGCTGGGGCCGCTGGAAGAGGCCTGCCCGCTGGGCCTGGCCCCCACGAGCAGCACGACGGCCATGCTGGCCGTGGGCGATGCCCTGGCCCTTGTGGCCAGCCGGATGCGGGGCTTCGGCCGGGAGGATTTCGCCCGTTTCCACCCTGCCGGGAACCTCGGCCAGAAGCTGAGCAAGGTGGAGGATCACATGCGGCCGCTGGACCAGTGCCGCGTGGCCTCCCAGGACCAGACGGTTCGTGAAGTCCTGATCCACGTGACCGTGCCTGGACGGCGGACAGGTGCTACAATGCTGGTCGATGCCGAGGGGCGGCTGGCCGGCATTTTCACCGACAGCGACCTCGCCCGGCTGTTCCAACGGCACCGCGACGGCGACCTGGACGCCCCCGTGCGGAACGTCATGACGCCCAACCCCTTGAAAACCCTGATCGGCTCGATGATGGTCGATGCCGTAGCGGTGCTGGCCCAGCGGAAGATCAGTGAGCTGCCGGTGGTAGATGCCGCCGGCAGGCCGGTCGGGCTGGTGGACATTACCGACGTGGTCGGGTTGTTGCCTTGCGAGGCGCCGGCGGCCGCGGTCGCCGGGCGGGAGCAGCCCTCACCCCCGGGTACCCGCTCGCGGGTGCCTCTCCCGGAGGGAGAGGGGAGCTTTCGAGCCCGCCCGCTAAACGTATTTCCCCACCCTAGTGAAAGTTCCTTGGAATCATGAGCGTTGAAGACCGGTGCCGAGCGATCGAGCTGATCCTGTGCGACGTGGACGGCGTGCTGACCGACGGCCAGATCGTGCTGGACAACCAGGGGATCGAGTCGAAGCACTTTTACGTCCGCGACGGCCTGGCCGTCAAGCTGTGGCAGAAGGCCGGCTACCGGCTCGGACTCTTGACGCAGCGGAGCTCGCAGAGCCTGAAGGTCCGGGCGACGGAATTGGGAATCGAGTTGATCCGGCAGGGGATCCCCGACAAGATCACCGCGCTAAAACAGATTCTGCGGGAGTTGGGCCTGTCGCTGGCCCAGGTCTGCTACCTGGGCGACGACCTGCCCGACCTGCCGGTGGTCCGCGCCGTTGGGCTGGGCGTGGCCGTGGCCGACGCCTGCCGGGAACTCCGCGAGGCGGCCCATTACGTTACCGCGGCGGCCGGCGGCGCCGGGGCCCTCCGCGAGACGGTCGAGCTGGTGCTCCGGGCCCAGTCTCGCTGGGACGACGTGATTCAACCGTATCTTTCCTGACGCGGGCCGGGGCTCTTCGCGAAGGCTTGTTACGGACGCGACCGAATGCAAAAGGCAAAATGTAAAATGCAAAAGTCAGAACATCCGCACGCCATCGGCCATGACGGTGCCCTTGGCATTTTACATTTTGCATTTTACATTTTGCATTTTGCATTTCTCAGCGTGGGGGCCAGGAAGCCTAATGTACGACAGAGACGCATTAGTTAGCATTATCCGCGAGAAGGCGCTGCGGTTTGGGCAGTTTACGCTGGCCTCGGGCAAGAAGGCCACCTATTACCTGGACGGCAAGCAAGCGACGCTCGATCCCCACGGGGCGCGGCTGGTGGCCGAGGGCATCCTCGACCTCCTGGGCAAGGGCCCCATGCCCGCGGCCATCGGCGGCATGTCCATCGGCGCCGACCCGATCACGGCGTCGGTGGTTGTCATGTCGGCAGTGCGCGGCACGCCGCTGCGCGGTTTCATGGTCCGCAAGGAACCGAAGGGGCACGGCACGAATCAGTACATCGAGGGCCCGGTCGCGCCCGGCGAGGAGGTGGTCATCGTCGAGGACGTGGTCACGACCGGCGGCTCTTCGCTTGCGGCGATCGAGCGATGCGAGGCCTTTGGACTGAAGGTCGTGCGCGTGATCGCCATCATCGACCGGATGGAGGGGGGGGCGGAGGCCTTTGCCGCCCGCGGCTATCAACTGGCAAGCCTCCTGACGATTCGCGACTTCGGGATTGAGCCGCCGGAATGGAAACTTCCCTCCACCGCGAGTTAAAACTGCTCTGCGCCGGTCCGAAGGCCCAATTCGAGGTCCCCGTGGCCGGGTACCGCGTCGACGCGGTCGTGGGCCGCCGGCTGATCGAAATCCAGCACGGACCGCTCTCTGCCATTCGCGACAAGGTCCGCGCCCTCTTGGCCTCCCACCGGGTGACGGTCGTCAAGCCCATCGTGGTGGAGAAGCTGCTCGTGAAGCAATCTGCCCCGGGCGGCGAAGTCCTCCAGCGGCGGCTGAGCCCCAAACGGGGCCAACTGCTGGATGTGTTCGACGAGATGATCCACTTCACTCGCGTCTTCCCCCACCCCCGGCTGACCCTGGAGGTCTTGCTGGTGGATGTTGAGGAATGGCGTTATCCGAGCCATGGCCGGCGGCGCCGCTGGCGGGCGACGGATCATCAAGTCGAGGACCAGAGACTGGTGGCCGTCCGGCAGAAGCACCGGCTCCGCACGGCGGCCGACCTGCGGGCCCTGGTCGAGTGTCCGCTGCCGGAGCCATTCCACACCGCCCACCTGGCCGAGGCGCTCGATGTCCGCCGCTGGATGGCCCAGCGGATCGCCTATTGCCTTCACCAAACCGGGGCGATACTTCAGGTGGGAAAACAAGAGAATGCGCGGTTGTATCGGTGGCAGGACCGAACACTAGCCCGAAGCGCAAGCGAGGGAGTGGAAACGGGTTGCCCTCGCTTGCGCGTCGGGCTAGTGTCGCGCCGCCGGACCGGCTTGGGGGACTGGGAAAACATTGGAAGGATGCCATAATAATCGACGGCCCGCTGGCAGTAGGTCCTGCCTGCCGGGCAGGACCGCGGTTGTCCCGCTCGGCAAGCGGGACCTACTTGGACCGATGCCGCAGACCGGGCAATTTATTCCGCGGACATTATGATACACTTACCTTGGACGGAGTTTTCCGGTGAATATCCTCTTGGCCACTAGCGAAGCGGTCCCCTTCTCCAAGACGGGCGGATTGGCCGACGTCTGCGGGGCGCTGCCAATCGAGTTGGCCCGGCTCGGACACAAGACCGCCGTGATTGTGCCGCTCTACCGCCAGTCTCGCTACTGCGGGCAGTCGATCGAGCCGCTGGGGATCGACTTCATCGTGCCCATCGGCAGCAAGATGGTCAGCGGCCACCTGGCCCGAAGCTGGATGCCCGGCCACACCGTGCCCGTCTATCTCGTCCAGCAGGACCAGTA
>JBEKCP010000059.1:0-15775 GCA_050014815.1 Thermoguttaceae bacterium
CATTTCCCGGGTCATATGGATGGCATCGGGCGGGCAGACGTCCGCGCAAATGCCGCAGCCGGTGCAGTCCTCGCGGAGGAGCTTCCACTGCCAGTCCACTACGCTCCCCCCTTCGTCTCTCGGATCCGCCGCAAGGCCGACACCGCGCCCCAGGCCAACACGGCCAGCAGGATCGGGAAGCAGATATAGAAAGTGATCTGCGTGAGTTCCAGGCCGGAAGGGTCGGCGTTGGATCGCAGGTGCTCCTTCAAATAGGTCCAAAAGACATAATCGGCGGGGTGCTTTTCGAGGTATTCCTTGCTCGCAGCCTCGGCAATGAAGGTGAAGCCGACGATGTTCAGCAGGTTGGCCGCGAACATCAGGTAGACGGCCCGCAAGAAGCTCCGCGAGCCCGGCTCGTGCCCTCCGTAGAACAATCGCAGGACCAAGGCCGCGGCGAACAGGATCGTGGCAATCGGATAGAAGGGTACGGCCACCTTGATGTCGGCCATGATGTCCGGGTTCAACACCAGGTATCCGACCAGGACCACGACCGCCAGCAGGATGTCGGTAACGAGGACCGTGAAGATCCTCCACAGTTCGATGGACACCCGCAGCGTCAGGTGCTTTTCGAGCGACCGGTAGTAGCCCTGGACGATGGTCAGCCCGGCCGCCAGTATCCCGAGCATCACCGAGATGTTGAGCAACGTCTGGAGGGTCCAGACTTCCAGGCCCTTTGCGATAGTGTCTTCAGTCATGGTTTTCGGTCACGAATCGTTTGACGTTCGACAACACCACTGTATACGATGGAGTGTCGCCACGTCAAGGCGCCGCGGATCGAGCGTCCACCTTCTCGTTCCCACGGTCCCCGTGGGAACGTACTGACCGGACGCTCCGCGTCCCCGAGTGGCGCGAATACGACCACGGCGACGCCCCCGCGGCGAAGGGCCGCAGGAGCGGCCAGCGTGCGCGTTCCCACGCAGAGCGTGGGAACGAGAGATCAGAAACGAATGAGCGTCCATCGAGAGGCTGAATCCCGGGCCGGCGTCAGCCTCACGCGTGACGTCTGGCTGCTGTTCGTCACGCGTTCCATTCGCCTGTTGGCTTATGGCGCCGTCTCCGTCATTCTGGCACTGTACCTGGCCGAGATTGGCCTGAGCGAGGCCCGGATCGGACTCTTGCTCTCTTTGACGCTGTTGGGCGATACGGTCGTTTCGCTATGGCTGACCACGCACGCCGATCGGCTCGGCCGGCGAAAGATTCTCGTCGCCGGAGCAGTCTTGATGATCGGGGCCGCGATCACGTTCGTCCTGACGGAAAATTTCCTCCTCTTGCTCTTGGCCGCGACCATCGGCGTGATCAGCCCCAGCGGCAACGAGGTTGGCCCCTTCTTGCCCGTCGAGCAGGCGGCCCTCTCGCAGGTCATTCCCGGCAGCCGGCGGACCGGGGTCTTCGCCTGGTACAGCCTGGCCGGGTCGGTCGCCACGGCCCTGGGCTCGCTCGCCGGCGGCCTGACCGCCGCGGGACTCCAACTCGTCGAGTCGCCGGCGGCCAGCTACCGCGCGGTCATTCTGGGGTACGCCCTGCTCGGGCTCTTGCTGGCCGGGCTCTTCCTCAGGCTGTCTTCGGCCGTCGAGGTGCCGCCCGCGGCAAGAGACGCTTTTTGGGAAAGAGGGCGAAGGCTCGGCTTGGGCAAATCGCGGCGGGTGGTGTTCCGGCTGTCGGCGCTCTTTGCCCTGGACGCCCTCGGCGGCGGGTTCGTGATCCAGAGCATCGTGGCCTACTGGTTCCACGTCCGCTTCGGCGTGGACCCGGCCGTGCTGGGCGGCATCTTTTTTGGGGCGAACCTGTTTGCCGGGCTGTCGGCCCTGCTGGCCGCCCGGATGGCCGCCCGCTTCGGGTTGATCAACACGATGGTCTTCACGCACTTGCCGTCCAATGTTCTCTTGGTCCTCATTCCCTTGATGCCCAACGTGGAGTTGGCGATCCTGGTGCTGCTCTTGCGGTTCAGCATATCGCAGATGGACGTGCCGACGAGGCAGTCTTATACGATGGCCGTAGTGAACCCGGAGGAGCGGTCGGCCGCCGCCGGGGTGACGGGGGTAGCGCGGAGCACCGGCGCCGCGGTGTCGCCGTACTTGGCCGGCCGTTTGCTGGGCGTGCCGGGCCTTATGGGCGTGCCCTTCTTCCTGGCCGGCGGGCTCAAGATCGTCTACGACCTGTTCCTTTACCGGAGCTTCATCGCCCTGCGCCCGCCGGAGGAGAAGCGGTGAACGGCCCCGGCGACGGTCAGGTCGGATGCCGAATTGCCCGCCCGTCGCGTAGCGACGTTGTGATGGTAGCCGTGGGTTTCAACCCACGGTCCCCGGACCCCGGCGCAAGGATTGCGTCGCGTAGCGACGCCTGATTTCTCAATCGTCGCTACGCGACGAGCGCATCATGGTGCGACGGTGACGGCGGGTTGAAACCCGCCGCTACCATCATCGCGTCGCTACGCGACAAGCCCACCCCATCATGGTGCGACGGTGACGGCGGGTTAAAACCCGCCGCTACCATCATCGCGTCGCTACGCGACGATCCCACCCCCCAATCGGGCGATTGACCCGGGTGTAAATATTGCCGCGGATGCCCATGTGCGCACAAATCGTTCCATTTGAGTACGTTTAGCTGGGTACTGATTGGCCCACGATTCGATCGGCGCACCCAAAGGGTACCCGGCCCGCCCGCTAAACCGCGATATGTGTCCTCAACGTGACATTTTTGTGAACCTCGAACACGGGAGAACAAAACCATGAGTCGCAGATCCGAAGTGTGTGGCGGAATTGCCCTGGCGGTCCTGGCCGCCGGGTTCTTGTGGGCCTCGCCTTGGCCGCCGGCGAGCGCCAGAGCCCAACAGCCCCGGCCTCTCGTTGTTCCCCCCAGCAGCTACTCGCCCGTGGTCATCCGAGAGGACTTCGACAAGATGGTGGACCGGATGTCCACGGCGAAGGCGGAGGTCATGCAGCGGCAAATGAAACTGCTGGAAGCCCGCTACGACCTGAGCGATCGGCCGGCCCAAGGGGTCACGATGTCGCGGGGCAAGGCCGTCCAGGAAGGGGTTCGGGCAAGACTGCCCGCTGGCGTGAAGTCCTGGCAGGAGTTGGCGGACATGACGCCCGAGGAGATCCGGGAGAAGGGGTTGTGGCCCAAGGGGTTCCTGCCGCTGCCGCACCCCAATCATGCGGAGGGCGGCATGGTGTTTCCGAAGCACCAGATCGACGAGATCAAGAAGCAGGAGGGGCGGGACCTGACCCGCTTCGACCTGGACTTCGACCTGCCGACGCATTTTCTCCCGGAGTACCCGCCGGCCATCTTCCTGACGACCCGGCCGGACCTCGGCGACGTATCGCGGGGGCAGGTGGTGACGATCGCCAACTACTTCAAGCTGTTCAACGGCACGTTGAACCCGAAGCAACTGGAGGGGCTGCGGCTCCTGGCGACCCCGTTCCCCCAGCAGCAGTTCAACGCGACCGAGGACCGCCGGTCGCTCAAGCCGAGCAACGGCGTGACCTGCATGGACTGCCACGTCAACGGGCACACCAACGGCACCACACACCTGGTGGGCGACATCCGGCCCCAGGAGTTCCGGCACCGGTTGGACACGCCGTCGTTGCGGGGCGTCAACATCCAGCGGTTGTTCGGCTCGCAGCGGGCGTTGAAGAGCGTCGAGGACTTCACCGAATTCGAGCAGCGGGCGGCCTACTTCGACGGCGACCCGGTGATCGCCACCAAGAAGGGCGTGAACATCCTGGAGCGGGCGAGCCAGGTCCACTTCATGGCCGAGTTCCTCGAGATCCTCGACTTCCCGCCCGCTCCGAAGCTGGACCTGTTCGGAGTGCTCGATCCGAAGAAGGCGACTGCCGGCGAGATGCGGGGGGAGAAGGTCTTCTTCGAGCGGGGCCGGTGCGCGGTCTGCCACAACCCGCCCTACTACACCGACAACTCGATGCACAATTTGGAGACCCAACGGTTTTTCGAGCCGAAGACGTACAACGGCCATACGGCCGTCAGCGACGGGTCGATCAAGACGTTCCCGCTCAGGGGCATCAAGGACTCGCCGCCGTACCTGCACGACGGGCGGCTCTTAACCCTGGAAGATACGGTCGAGTTCCACAACCTGGTTTTGGAGACCAAGCTTACCGAGCAGGAGAAGAAGGACCTGGTGGCCTTCCTGCGGTGCCTGTAGTATACCCTGAATCCGAGGTGAATCGCATGGACCTGAAAGGATCGCAGACGGAGCGGAACCTGGTGGCGGTATTCGTCGGCGAGTCGGCGGCGCGGAACCGCTACACCTTTTTCGCCAGCCAGGCCCGCAACGAGGGCTATATCCAGATCGCCAAGGTTTTCGAGGAAACGGCCGACCAGGAGAAGGAACACGCCAAGCGGTTCTTCAAGTTCCTCCAGGGCGGCGAGGTGAAGATCGAGGGTTCGTTCCCGGCGGGTGTCGTCGGAACCACGGCCGAGAATTTGCTCTCCGCAGCCGACGGCGAGCACGAAGAGTGGTCGTCGGTGTACCCCGGCTTCGCCGTCGTGGCCCGGCAGGAAGGTTTCAAGGCGATCGCGGCCACCTTCGAGATGATCTCGGTGGCCGAGAAGCAGCACGAGCGGCGCTACCGGGGCCTGCTGGAGAACGTCCGCAGCGGCCGGGTCTTCAAGCGGGACCAGCCGGTGCGGTGGCGGTGCCTGAACTGCGGCTACGTCCATGAGGGTCCGGAAGCCCCCGCCGCCTGCCCCGCGTGCGCCCATCCCCAGGCCTACTTCGAGTTGCTCGGCGAGAACTGGTAGCCGGGCTTGTGCAAAGGGGGAAACAAGAAGACCCGCCTGCCAACTGCCGACTGGGCATTGGCAGGCGGGCGGAGAACCAACACGCTCTACGGCACCCTCTGTCGGCCTTGCAGGCCGGTGCCGCCCAAACTGTGAGATGGATGTTGCCCCTATCCTACTACGCCGTCAAATATTGCACAATAACCCCGGAGTGGGGGTTGGCCCGGATTTCTGTGGGATTGTCCGGCCGGCGGCTCGCCCCTATGATTTCTAATGTTTACCCGCACACTGGCCTTTTCTCTGGACCCCTGTGGCGGGCCGCTACGGAGAATCCGATGGCCTTGGCACGCCTTGGCCAACCCGCCTTGATCTTCCGGGCAGTCTCTCCTATAATCTCCGCCCGCCCCGGTCCGGGTTTCGCCGCAAGGGCTCTTCTCTGCTGAACTTAGGGGTCTCGACGAGCAAGGATGCTAGTCTGCTGAAGCTATGTTGGGAGAGAGCGGCCTCGCGGGGGTTCGCAGCATGGTGGCTGCGCGCCCGCGGAGAAACTGCGCGTTCACTAGCCCGAAGCGCAAACGAGGGACGGAGCATCTCCCTCGCTTGCGCTTCGGGCTGGAGTGGGCTTGCCCGCTGGGCCGTTCTGCTGGCCGTCCTTGTCGTGCTGGGCGTCCGGCCGGCCCGGGCCCAGGTCGATCTGCCGGAGGGCAATCCGGCCGACGCGGTGGTTATCTCGGCCGCCGCCGCCAATCGCTGGGAGCAGGGGGCGTACGAGGTGTGGCTTCTGCGGGACAACTGCCGGATCAGCCAGGGCGCCGACGTGGCCCAGTCGCGGGAGGCCGTGCTCTGGATCGACCGCGCCGCGGCCACCCAGCAGCAGCGGAGCAAGGTGATCGCCTATCTCGAAGGCAACGTCGTGCTGGACTTTCACCGTGCGGGCAAACCGGTCCGGGTGATGGATCAGGCGTGGCTGGGACGTTTCTTCACCGCGAGGTCGGTCGACGTGCAGGCCGCCGTGGTGGCCGGACGGCCCGACGTGCTGCCGGGGGTTTACCAGCGGGCGATGGCCCTGCGGAATCCCGCCTCCTCGGACGTCTTGCGGCGGACGGCGGTCGAGCCGGCGCAGTTCATGGCGCCGCCGCCGGAGCCGGCGGTGGGGCAGCCGCTGCCGGCGGGCACCCGCCGCATCCGCGTCTTCCCGCGGGGCGACGTTCCCATGCAGGTCCAGTGGTTCTCCCAGCCCGGCTCCAACCAGCGGATCGCCGTGATCGACCAGGGCGTCACGTTCACCGCCGACAACCTGCCGCACGGCCTGGGCTCGATCGACGTTACCACCGACCGCATGGTCATTTGGACCAGCGGCGCGCGGCAACCCGATCTCCCCGGCCAGGCCCTCCAGGACGAGCGGACGCCGCTGGAGATTTACATGGAAGGCAACATCGTCTTCCGCGAAGTCTCCCGCGACGGCCAGCGGACCATCTACGCCCAGCGAATGTACTATGACGTGACGAACCACGTCGGCACCGTGCTCGACGCGGAGTTGTTGTCGCCGGTCCACCGTTTCGCGGGCCTGGTGCGGCTGCGGGCGGAGATCCTCCAGCAGATCGACCGCGACCACTTCACCGCCCACAACGCCTGGCTCACCCCCAGCCGGCTCGGCGAGCCGTCGTATCGCCTCCAAGCCACCGACATGTCCTACGAGCAGCAGGCGGTGGTGGACCCGGCGACCGGGCTGCCGGTCGTGGATCCGGCGACCGGCGAGCCGGTACACGACCACTTCGCCACCTCGCGGAACAATATCCTGCTGCTGGGCGACGTGCCCGTGTTCTACTGGCCCACGCTGTCGGCCGACCTCAACGATCCGGCATTCTACCTCAAGCACCTCGGCTACAAGCACGACGGGGTGTTCGGCTATCAGTTCCTGACCGAGTGGAACATGTACCAGTTGTTGGGCATCCGCCATCCGCCGGCCGGGACCGAGTGGGACCTCAGCCTCGATTACATGAGCCTGCGGGGTTTCGGCTTCGGCAGCAACTTCCTCTACCACGGCAACGACCTGTTCGGGCTTCCTGGGCCGACCCAGGGCCTGTTGGACTCCTGGGCGATCTCCGACAGGGGATTCGACAACCTGGGCATCGACCGCCCCCACGTCACCCCCGACGCCACGTTCCGCGACCGCGTCCTCTGGCAGCACCGCGAGCAATTGCCCAGCGGCTTCCAGGTCACCGCCGAGGTGGGCCAAATCAGCGACCGCAACTTCTTGCAGCAGTACTTCCAGGACGAGTGGAAGACCCTGAAGGACCAGACCACCGACGTCGAGCTCCGACGGACCCAGGGCAACACCACCTGGAACCTCTTCGCGGGGGTCCGGCTGGACGACTTCTTCACCCAGACCCAGTGGCTGCCGCGGGCCGACCATTACTGGCTGGGGCAGCCGCTGGTGGCGGACCGGCTCACCTGGTTCGAGCATTCGAGCCTCGGCTACGCCCAGTTCCGCACGGGCTCGCTGCCCAACAGCACCCCGGGCGACGAGCCCGTCAACCACATGTCGTGGGAAGCCGCGAACCGCCAGGGCGAGCGGCTCCTTACCCGCAACGAGCTCGACTGGCCGATCGAGCTGGGCGGCATGAAAGTCGTCCCCTACGTCCTCGGCGAGCTGGGCCGCTGGGGTGAAGACCTGGAGGGCAATCCGCTCAACCGGACGTACTACCAGGTGGGCGTCCGCGGCAACCTGCCCATGGCCTACGTCGACCCCACGGTCGAGAGCGACCTGTGGAACGTCCACGGCCTGGCCCACAAGGTCGATTTCAATTTCGAGTTCCTGCACTCCGACTCGAACCGGCGGATGACCGACCTGCCGCTGTACGACCAACTGAACGACAACCAGATCGAGGCCTTCGAGCGGCGGCTGATCGTCAACACGTTCGGCATCCCGGTGAACCCGTTGCTGGTGGCCAATGCCCCGCAGCCGTTCGACGAGCGGTTCTACGCCCTGCGGAGCGGGATGGGCGGCTGGGTCACGGCGCCGAGCCTCGAGATCGCCGACACGCTGACGGCGTTGCGGCTGGGGGTCGACCAGCGGTGGCAGACCAAGCGCGGCCCCCCAGACGATCGCCACATCATCGACTGGATCGAGCTGGACACCGACTTCACCCTCTTCCCCGACCCCAGCCGCGACAACCCCGGCCCCACCCCAGGCAGCTCCGGGAGCGTGCTGGGCCTCTGGGACTACGAATTCCGCTGGCACGTGGGCGACCGCCTGACCCTGGTCTCCGACGGCATATTCGACTTTTTTGCGGACGGGCAGAAGATCGTCAGCGTGGGGGCGTTCCTCACGCGGCCGCCCCGCGGCTCCTTCTATGCCGGCATCCGGACGATCCAAGGCCCCGTGAGCGACACGATGCTGACGTTCGCCTACAGCTACTGGATGAGCCCGAAATGGATCTCGTCGATGAGCGCCTCGATCGACCTGAGCGACACGCAGAATATCGGCACGGCGCTCCGCGTCACTCGGATCGGCGAATCGATGCTGGTGAGCGGCGTTTTCAGCGTGGATCCCGTACACAACACCTGGGGGTACGGCATCACCGCCGAGCCCCGGTTCCTGCCGAAGGGGCGGTTGGCTTCAACCCCGGGCGTCCACATCCCCGCGCCCGGCGTCTTCGGACTGGAGTGATCGCACGAACCATGCCCCAGTCCCCCACCTTCACCCCGCCCTCCCGCTCGTGGCGGGCGAAATTCGCCGATGCCTTCCGCGGCCTGCGGGAGGGTAGTCGCGGCCAAACGAGCTTCGTGGTCCACCTCCTGTTTGCCGCGGCCGTCGTCACCGCCGCCGCCGTGTTCCGGATGGGATGGATCGAATGGGCGCTGCTGGTGGTGTGCATTGCGCTCGTCCTGACCGCCGAAATGTTCAACAGTGCCCTGGAGTCCATGGCCCGGGCGATCACCAGCGAAAGGAATCCGCACATCGAGAAAGGCCTGAACGTGGCGAGCGCGGCGGTTCTGCTGGCGTCGCTAGGGGCCGCGGCCGCGGGCGTCATGCTCTTCGCGCACCGCCTTGGCGAGCCGGCGGGGTGGTGGTGAGAGGGGAGCCCACGGCGCACCCAGAGGGTACCCGGCCCGCCCGCTAAACGGTGCCCCCCGCCTTCATCCTTCCGCCTTCATCCTTCATCCTTGTTGCGTGCGGCCCACTGCTTCGCCAGCGCCTGGTTCATGGCGTCCTCGGCCTCCACCGGCCGTCCGGCCCGCTGGCAGATCAGGCTCATCGCCATGTAGCTGAAGGGATCGTCCGGCTCGAGTTGGCAGACCTTCTGCCCATGCTCGATCGCTTCGTCGTGCCGCCCGAGCTTGCCGTAAAAGACGCTCAGCGCGGCATGGGCCAGGGCATAGTCGGGCTCCACAGCCGCCAATTCTTCGAGCCTGGCGACCGCCTCCTCCAGCTTGCCGGCCTGTTGGAGTTCGATGGCCTCGTCGTAGAGCTTGTCGGGCGTCGGCATCGGTGCCTCCGGCTCGGAAAGGGGTTGGGAGTTCCGGAACCCGAGTAGTGTACGCAAGCCTGCCGCAAGATTCAAGCCGCACTCGCCAATGGAGGGGTTCTAGATGGTAAAGATAGTTAAACCGTCACGACCCGCACAAGACAACCAATACGCAGCCATGGATTAACCGATACAAGTTGGCATGAGCATTCATCCCTCCGCCCTGATCGGGCCCCATGTGAAGCTTGGCGCGAATGTCCGGATCGGGCCGTTCTCGGTAGTCGAGGACGGCGCCACGCTGGGTGACGGGTGCATCCTGGAAGGCTGCGTGGCGGTCAAGAGCGGGACCACGCTGGGCCGCGACAACCATGTGTTCGAGGGCGCCGTGCTGGGCGGCCCCGCGCAGCACGTCCACCCGCCCGAGCATCCCGGCCGCGTCGTCATCGGCTCCGGCAACACGATCCGGGAGCACGTCACGATCCACCGCCCCCTGGAAGCCGACCACCAGACCACGATCGGCGACCACTGTCTCTTGATGGCCAACGCCCACGTCGCGCACGACTGCTCGGTCGGCGACCATGTGATTCTCACGAACAACGTGATGCTGGGGGGCCACGTCAGCGTGGGCTGCCGGGCGTTCGTCTCCGGCGGGGTGGCGGTCCACCAGTTCTGCCGCGTCGGCTCGCTGGCGATGGTCGGCGGCCAGGCGCGCATCGTCAAGGACGTCCCGCCCTTTGTGACGATCGACGGGCAGAGCGGCTACGTAGTGGGGTTGAACCAGGTCGGACTGAAGCGGGCCGGCCACGGCCAGGACGTTATCCTCCGGCTCAAGGCCGCCTATCGCCTCATCTACCGCAGCGGCCTGATGTGGGAGGAGATGCTCCGCAAGCTCCAGGAGGAGTTCACCGAGGGGCTGGCCGCCCAGTTCTTCCCCTTCCTCGCCGCGACCACCCGCGGCATCATCCCCGAGCGTCGCATGCCGCCGGGCGCCACGATCAAGCTCCACGGGGCCGACGAGGAAGAAGCGAGCGTGCCCCAATTGCGGGCCAAGGCGGGGTGAGCCGCCCCTTGGGGGAAACATGCCGAGCATACTGGTGATTCTGGGTTGGCGGTTCTATTTCTACGCGAATGAGGGGAACGAGCCGATCCACGTACACTGCCGCAAAGCTGACGCGGAAGCGAAGTTCTGGCTGGATGTGGGGGGCTTTGCCGTCGCCGAAGCGCATGCATATAATATGAGCCCGACCGACAAACGCGTGGTCAGGCGGATCATTTTTGAGCATTTCGACTACATCGTCTCCGAGTGGCAGAAGTTTCAGAGGCGCAGAGATGGAAAAGGCACATGAGGTTACCCACGTCTCCATGTCAGGGGCGATCATCCGGCTGCGGGTGGATGGCAGGGACTACGAGGTGGACGTGACCAAGGTGTCGGATCGCTTGGCCGCGGCAACCCCAGAGGAGAGGGCGAAGTTTGAGGTATCGCCCGCCGGCTATGGAATTCACTGGCCGGACGTGGACGAGGACCTCTCTATTGACGGCCTGATCGGCGTTGGCGCAGTTTTGACCAAGTGACGTTCCTCTCGCTTCTTCATCCTCCGCCCCGCTCTCTCTCTTCGCGCCACAATAGCGTCTTGGTGACGGCTAACGCGGCGATCGCCAGCGGGGCCTCCTCGTCGCCCGGCCTGCCCTGTTCCACGCGACGCCAAAAATCAATGGCCTCGTCAAACCGGTTACGTTTGCCCAGCGCGATGCCGAGTTGGCTAGAGACGTCGAGGTCCCAGGGCGTGGTCTCAAAGGCACACTTCAGATAGAAGAGCTCGCAGTCGGCGTAGCCGGAGTGCGAAGGGCCGTCGCCCCGGGCTGCAACCCCTTCGCAGGCGGTGGCGAGCGACTTGAGCGTGGCCACGTCCCACGGGTTCACCTTAAGAACCGCGATCCCGTTCCTGATGGCCCCGTCCCAGTCGCCCATCGACAGTGCCTTCTTCAGCGCGGCGCGGGCTCCCCGTTCCTTGAGCTGGGCCAGGAAGGCCCCTTTCTTGTTCTGGCCGTATTTCTTCTGAAGGGTGCTGACGAAACTCTGGACGTAGATTGGATTGCCCGGATCGCCCAATAGGCACTGGACAAGCAATTCGGTTGCGTAGTCGTAATTCCCCTGGCTGACCTGGTTGGTGGCGTGCATGAAAGCGGCCCTAACAAGGCGTCCGGGTCGCTTCACCTCACTGCCTTCGGGTATGCTTGGACCAAACCAGAGGAGGTGACCGCAGTGCGGGCACGGGGCGTCGCCTGGCGGAGTCGAGGGCTCGATACAAACGTCCTTCCCGCAGACGGGGCAACGATTCGGCCATCCCTCAGGTGTGCGCGAAGATGGTTGCATGATTCAGTCTGGCCAATGGCGCGGGGACCTCCATTATCACCCCCGCGACTCCCGCACAGTCTCGTACAGCGCCACCAGGTTCTCGACCGGCGTGTTGGCTTGGACGTTGTGAACCGTGTTGAAAATAAAGCCGCCGCCGCGGTTGAACAGCTCAATCCGCCCGCGGACCTCGCGGCGGACCTCCTCCGGCGTGCCGAACGAGAGCGTCCGCTGCGTGTCCACGCCGCCGCCCCAGAAGGTGATCCGCCGGCCGTAGTCCTCCTTGAGCACCCGCGGGTCCATCCCCGCCGCCGAGCACTGCACCGGGTTGAGAATGTCGAACCCCGCGTCGATGAAATCATCCAGCAGGGCCACGACCGAGCCGCAAGAGTGGATGAACGTCTTCCACGGGGTGTGCCGGTGGACCCAGTCGTTCACGCGGCGATGGAAAGGCTGGAAGAGCTTGCGGTAACTCGCCGGGCTGATGAACAGCCCGCTCTGGGTCCCGAAGTCGGTCCCCGTAATGAACACGACAGACACGCGGTCGCCCACCGCCTCGTAGATCTTCGCGAGGTTCGCCAGGCCGATTTCACATTGCCGCTGGAAGACCTCGTAGACATAGTCGAACCGCGCGACGGTGCTCATATACCACTCGGCGACGTCGCGGATGCCGCGGGTGCGTTTCATCCAGGGGGCGGGCACCAGGGCGATGTCGCCGAACGCGGTGCCGCCGAAGTTCGCCAGGATCGCCCGGCCGTCGGCCGTTGAAAGCCGCTTTGCCTCGCGGGCATAATACTCCAGGTCGGCGTCGGAGACCGGGCCGAACTCCTCCAGGTTGTCTTCCACCCGCAAGTGCTCGTCGTCGATCGGCTCCTGCCGGCAGATGCTGTCGAAGTAGTAGCCCCCCTTGGGCATCCGCCCGCTGGGCGGGACCGACCGGTCCCCCTCGGGATACATCAGGATGTCGCCGTTGGGCTCCGGCTGGGTATTGAAGTGTTCGGGCACGAGCACGGGGGTGGCGTCGAAGGTGGTCCACGGTTTCCAGTTGGCATTCTCGAAGCCGAACATGGTCCGCGGGCCGCCCAGGCCGACTACGTCGACCCGCAGGGCGTCCTGGAGGTCCGGCGCGATCTCGCCGAGCATCTGGTACGGCTCGACGACCTTGACCGGCGGGGCACCCTTCGGATCCGGCGGGTCCAGCCCCAGGGCCTGCCGGAGTTTGTACACGCAACTGACCTGCATGCCCGTAACCGCGCTGGCCCCGAGATCCAGCGGGACGTGGTCGGGCTGTTGGTGGCGAAGGGCTGCTTCGACGCGCTGGCGAGAGTTCATGGCGGACCGCCGTTTCTCCTGGAATATCCGAGAAAAACTGTGCCGAAGGGGATCGTTCTCCGGCTGGTATTGGACCGCCGGCGCCCCCTTCTTGTCAAGTGGCGCAGGCGCGCCCAAACTGTCGGATTGTGAATGTTTAGCGGGCGGGCTTGCCCGCCGAGCGGTGCGGGGGAAAAAACGTGCTTCAACTCGGCGGGCACGCCCGCCCGCTAAACAGCGACGTCGCCGGCGGGCTGGACCGATTTCCACGCGGCGGCGTTGATCGCGGCGCGAACCCCCGCGCCGCCAACTCCTGGTGCAACTGGTGGCAACCCGTGTTGGTCACCCCTCCCGACGGTAGGGGCCACACTGGCAAAGCAACCGGTGATCGGACATAATAGGAGAATAGGCCGACGGGGGTCGGCACCACCGGAAGCATCTTCATGGCGTTACTTCTGCGTCTGGTCGCGATTTTCACAGTGCTTATCTCGGCGCTAGGCGCGGTGCGCGCCGCGGCGGGGGTGGTGGTGCTGGACAACTGGACGCCCGGCGACGTGGAGTTCACGATCCGCCAGACCGACGGCCGGGAGTGGCGCTATACGCTCTCGCACGGCGACCTCGTGCCGATCCCGGCCGCCGGAGAGCTGGGAATCACGTTCGAGTCCGACGGCCGGCCTTGCCACCAGGTGATGCAGGCCAACACGATCTGCTGCTTTGCGGGCCGTGAGAAGCACCTGGAGCTGGCCGAGCTGAAACCGCCCTTGGTCGAGGGCAATGCCGCGGCGGAGGCGAAGCCCGGCCCCGCAGCCCGCGGGGCCCCGGCGAGCCACCCGGCCGCACCAACCGATCCCATCCTGACGATCCCCGTCATGATCTTCGCCGACAGCAATGAGCCGCTGGCCCAGGCCCCCTGGGAAAAACAGATCCGCGCCCGATTGGCCGACGCCTCGAAGATTTTCGAGCACCACTGCCGGGTCCGCTTCGAGCCGGCGGCGGCGGGCAGGTGGCAGACCGACCCGCACGTGTTTGTCTTCGGGAAGTCGCTGGACGAGTTCATGACCCACGCCTCCGTCAAGCCGCCCGCCCGCATCGCCATCGGGTTCACCAGCCGGTACCAGTGGGTGCCGGGAGAGGTTCACCTGGGGGGCACCCGGGGGCCGTTCTTCCCGTACATCCTGATCCGCAACGCGATGCCGGGGGTCAGCGAGCCGGAACGGCTCGAGGTCCTGGTCCACGAGCTGGGCCACTACCTCGGCGCGGTCCACGTGCCGCACAGCACCTCGGTAATGCGGCCGATCCTCGGGGATCAGAAGTCGCGGCTCCGCAGTTTCCGCATCCGGTTCGACGGGCCCAACACGCTGGCCATGTACCTGGTGGCGGAAGAGATGCGGATCCATCCGATCACGAGCCTTTCGCAGCTTTCGCCCGAGCGGAAGGCGGCGCTGCGGGGCGTCTACGCGGCCATCATCCAGGCGATGCCCAAGGACTCCACGGCACAAGAGTACCTGACGATGCTCAACGGCGGGGTCCCGGGCATGCAGCCGGCCCCGCCGCCCCGCGCGCCCGGCACCCGCAGCTTTCTGCCGCCGAGCGCGGACCGGCGTGCGTCGTACCCCAGCGGGACTTGGCCTCCGGGCATGAGTCATCCCGGCTAGGGCGGGCCCGGCGAGGCTGCATCTTTAGCGGCCGCGTGACAAGGCAGCACGGCCAACCTACAGCCAGGAATGGCCGCTGGGCCTTTCGGGGGGTGGGCACGTTGCCCCGAATTTGGAGCTTTCTTGCGCGTGGCGGTGCGAGGCGGCTTGACTTCCTTGGGCGGCCAGTTCAGACTAACGGCAGCGCAGTTCACACCTGCCTGCTGAACAGAGGGTATGGCGCGCGCAGTTCCGCCGATGGGCCTTGGGCTTTCTTACTCAGGCGGGCGAAATTGGGACGAGATGGAGGAACTAATGAAGCTCTTAAGCCTCAAATCGCTACGCTACCGTAGCCTGCGCGATGAAACTATCCCCCTGACCGACCTGAACCTTTTCATTGGAACAAACGCCTCGGGGAAGAGCACTGTGCTCGACGCTCTTCGCTTCCTCCACGAAGGAGTGCAAGAACGCGATTTCAGGGCGCCGGTTTTCTCGCGCGGCGGCATTGTCCACCTCGCATGGAAGGGTGAGGACGCGCAACAGGTTCAACTCCTCACGCGCCTGGAAGACGACGGCAAGAAATACGAATGGTCGGTCCGCCTTACGAAGGGTTGGCACGAGTTTTCGGTCCAAGAGGATCTCTCCGAGGTGCGCCAACCCGATCCACCGTCCCAATTGCTGTCGGCAAATAACGGCACGGGCTGGTGGTGGTCCGGCCAAAAGGGGGAGCGCGTCTTGTTGAAGCAAGAGCCGACGGCCTGCGCACTGGCTGCCGCGGCAGCGGACGCGTCGTTTCCAGCGCGAGGTATCGCAGAGTTCGTGAGCCGGTGGGGATTCTTCGATCCAAACCCCTTCTTGCTCCGGCGCGGCTGGAGCGGCTTAGATTCGTCGAGCTTCGACCCATATGGTCGAAACCTCGCCGAGAGGCTGTTTGCCCTCAGCAAGTCTTCGCCAAACATCCTCGCTCAGATTGTTGCGGCAACTCAGTCCGTCTTGGGATTACCCTCCAAGATCGAACCCCGCGAGTCCGAGGATCGCTTTTACTTTGTCCAATCGGAGCCTGGGTTGCAGTACCCAGTCCACCAAATGGGGGTCTCAAGTGGCACGCTGCGAATCTTGGCGCTCATGACCGCGCTTTTTGGCGAGCCCGGAAGCAACTTGATCGGAATCGAGGAGCCCGAAAACCATGTCCATCCGACCGCGTTGACTTGCTTCGCCGAGTA
>JBEKCP010000060.1:0-15745 GCA_050014815.1 Thermoguttaceae bacterium
TCTGCATCTCAATGATCGCGCTGTGGCGACGCTGCGCCCCGGCGCCCGTCTGGAACAGCTTAATCCGCCTGGGACAAGCAGGATTCCTTATATTAAAGCAGAAAAAAGAATATTAGAGCAGACAAAAGTCTAGCATCTCGTGAGGTTGACTGCGAACTTCGGTGAGGAGCCTCTTGACTTTGGAGCCTTGGTGCGCAAGAATCCTGTCCAGATTATTTCGCAATGGTTTATGGCGTGCTTGCAAGATGGACCTATTTCGTGGGGAACTGATGGACGGGCCGCTCTTGCGCAATTCACCGGATTGCGAATCGTTTGTCCCGGCGATTCGGGAAGGGTTGCGCGTGCTCCTTGGTGCCCACAACTACGCGCAAGATATAGGGTGCGGCCGTTGGGACTTTGCCGTCGAGATCGCGAGCTTGCACGAAGCAGGACTCGCAACCAGCGATTTGCGCTGGCTGGTTTGCAAGAATTACGTCGAACACGCCCGCGAAATCAGCGTGCCCGGCGCCAACGGCCGCCAGTTTGAAAGCGAGGGACGTTTGACATTCCATCGAGAGACAGCCTTCGTTCTGACCGATATTGGCGTGCGGGTGGCCCAACGGGTGGCTGAGGACGCGTCGCGAGACGCGTTCGCTCGGGCGAACGGCCACCGGCCGACGCAAGGGAATGGCGTTCATGCGTCGACTCTTACGGATTCTGTACCGTCCTCTTCGCCGTATCCCGTTTTCGCGCCGCATTGGGACCGCGACCGGCACGAGCTTCGTGTGGGCGACTGTTTGGTAAAGGTATTCAAGCTGCCCTCGCCTGTGCAAGAGAGTATCCTGGCGGCCTTCGAAGAAGAGCATTGGCCGCCACGCATTGACGATCCGTTATCTCCGGAGGCCGCGTTGGATTCGAAGCAGCGGTTGCACGACGCGATCAAGAGCCTCAACCGGAATCAGCGGAATCGCCTGCTGCGTTTCCGGGGCGACGGGACGGGGGAAGGTATTCTTTGGGAGTTCGCGGCCGAGAACAGGGCCCGGTTGGTTGTCAGCCGCGCAAGGGAAGCCTGACCCGACGGCCTGGTTTCGAACGTCGCTCCGAACGGGCTCTCTTGCCCGCGGCGGCGTCATTCGAGGCGGCACATCGCGTTCGTTCCTTGCTTGCTTCCTCCTCTTTTGGCGCAAGAGCCGGCGGGGATTCTCGCCTTGCGGTTGGACCGGACCACCGCGAAGACCGGCCCTAATGCGTCCCCAAAGCGACCCCGAAGTGTCCCTTGTTCATTGGCCGCTCCGTTTCTATTCTTGAGGCTGAACGCGATCGAGTTTCGTGCGCCGCAGGGGATCCGGGCGGCCGGCGCGAAACATGCCGAGGAGGAACAAGTCATGTTGTGGACGCCGGCTTTCCCGCGTGCAGGCGACTTCCCCATGGTTCGTTCGAACGGGCTCGTTCCTGTGCGGGAAGACTTCGATCCGGCGCCGGGCCCGGCGACAACGGCTCGCATCGTGCTCGAGATGATCCCGGAAGCGGTGTTCTTTCTGGTGCCGCCGTCCTGGCGGATTGTGGATGTGAACCGCGCCGCATGCGCGAGCTTGGGGTATAGCCGCAGCGAGCTGCTCTCGATGCGGCTCCCTGAAATCGCCCCGCGGATTCAGCACGGCTGCACCGGTGTCACCATCGACGAGGTCGTCTCCGGAGAGGTCTCGCAGGCGAGGGTTCTCATAATCCACCGCCACAAGAGTGGAATCGAGTTTCCCGTGGACGCGTACGTCCGCCGACTCGATGCCGAGCGCCAAGGGACCCTGGTCGCGGTCGTGCGGGATATGCGCGATCGCAATGCCGCCGGGGGTCCGCCGGCGGCGAGCAACTACCGGGACCCGCTGACGGGCCTGCCGACCCGCGCCTGGCTGGACGAGCGGCTGCAACAGGCCGCCCAACGGGCACGCCGCGGCGACTATCGCTTTGCGGTCTTGTTTATCGATGTCGACTGTCTCAAACGAGTGAACGATTCGCTCGGCCACCGGGCCGGCGACAAGGTGCTTCGCGCTGTGACCGAGCGGCTGCGGGCGTGCCTGCGCCCCGCGGATGCGGTTGTACGATACGGAGGCGACGAGTTTGTCGTTCTCGTGGACGACGTGCGCAGTGAAGTGGAACCGTTGCGAGTCGCCCGGCGGGTCAGCCGGTCGATTCGCCAGTCGGTTGGCGTCAGCGAGTCCCGCGGCCGACGCACGGCCGTGACGGCGAGTATCGGGATCGCGATCGGGAGCGACGAGCCGTGCAGTATCAGCGAATTGGTGGACCGCGCCGATCGCGCGATGTACCGCGCCAAATCACTCGGCCGAAACGGTTGCTGGGTGCTGGACGCGTCGCCGCGAAAGCCGCGGTAAGAGGTCGTCGAGCCGGCAGTTTGCGGAGAGACTACTCCTGCCGCCGAAGAACAAAGAGAGTCTTGCCGAAACCCCCCGAAACGGTCGATGCCAGGTGAACGTCATGGAAATTCTTGCAACGCACGGGCTGGGTTGGCAGCCCAGCCTCCCCGATTTCCGCGACTATTTCGTAGAGCACGCGGTGGTGAGGGAGATGGTGGCGTCGTTGCGGCCGTTTTCTCCCTCCCGCCGTCAACTGCCGGGACGCGTTGACCTCCGCGAGTACTTTCCCGACGTGTCCGACCAGGGCACCATCAACTCGTCCACAGCGTTCGCCTGCGCCGACATGGCGGAGTACTTCGAGCGGCGGGCGCATGGCAGGATCTCGGCGCGGTCGAAGCGGTTTCTGTACAAGGTGGCGCGGAAACTCCTCGGAACCGTCGGCGACAGCGGCGCGGACTTGCGGACCACGCTGAGAGCGATGGTTTGTTTCGGCATGCCGCCGGAGCACCACTGGCCTTACGACGTGGAGCGATTCGACGAGGAGCCCGGCGCGTTCCTGTACCTGTTTTCGGATCATTACCGCTCGATACGCTACGCGCGGCTGGACAACCGCAACAGCTCGGGGGCTAAAACGCTTCGCACCGTCAAGGCGTTCCTGGCGGCCGGATTCCCCTGCGCGCTGGGGTTCCCCGTGCCCACTTCCATTTCGCAGGACGGCAACGTGCCGTACCGACCCACGTTCGATCGCGTCTGCGGCGGCCAGGCGGTGATCGCCGTCGGCTACGATGACCAGCACTTGAGCACCACGCGAGGAGCCTTGCTGCTCCGTAATTCCTGGGGCAGCAGTTGGGGCGAAAACGGCTACGGATGGCTTTCGTATCCCTACGTCGAGGAGCAACTGGCGGCTGACATCTGGACCCTGCTGCGCGCGGACTGGCTCGCGTCGGGTGAGTTCCGGCGGCCGCCTCTTGGAGACCTTCCCCGGACTACTCCCAAAGCATCCCTATTGCGCCCATAGCCGGGACGTAATGGGCCGTGATAGTTTGATAGTTGCCTTGCGAATCGAGGTGCGAGTGCCTTGCGGTGAACGAGAGTGGCGTGGAACGAATTCAAATGTGTGCACTTGGGCGCGAGACAAAGGAGGAAAACCAATGATCGCAAACGCCGACACACCGAACCGAGCGGGCATCGCTGCGTCGCGGGCCATTACCCTGCGAGACGTCTGCCGATTTCTGTTCCGGCACAAGAAGAAGCTCCTGTTCACCTTCCTGGCGACGACAACCGTCATCGCCGGGATCATCGTCTTCTGGCCGAGAACTTACGCGTCGGAAGCCAAACTGTTTGTCCGCGTGGGGCGGGAGAGCGTAGCCTTGGACCCCACGGCGACGGTCGGCGAGACGATTCCGATCAACACCACCCGCGAGGTAGAAATCAAGTCGATCTTGGACGTGCTGCGGAGCCGGGTGATGCTTGAAAAGGTGGTCGACGCCGTTGGCCCCGACGCCATCCTTCGCGACCAGGCCGGCGGCGCGGCCGAGCCGGACGCATCGCCCGCAAAGTCCATATCCCTCGCCAACTGGATTCCCGAATTGGACCCGATCAGCCGGCGCGAGCGGGCGGTCCTGAAACTTGCCCCGGCGACCGAGTTTTGGTTCGAGCCGAAGTCGAACGTGATCACGGTGCAAAGCAAAGCCGCGACTCCGGAACTGGCCCAGACCATCGTCGCCACGCTGGTCGACTCTTACCTCGGCGAGCATGCGCGGCTGAACCGCACGCCGGGCTCGTACGCCTTCTTCGTGGGCCAGGCGGAACTGCTGCGAGAGAGATTCTCCAAGGCCCTCAAGGACTTGCGCGACGTGAAGAACGAGTTGGGTCTGGTGTCGGTCGAGAGCCAGCAGAAGATCCTGCAGGACGAGATCACGGCGACCGAAACGGGCCATGCCCGGGCCCAAGCGGCCCTGGCGGCGGCCCGGGCGAGAGCCGGCGCGCTCGGCGAACGAGTGGCCGCGCTGCCCGAGCGCGTCATGACCGACGAGGTGGTCGGCTATCCCAACGTCGCGGCCGATGAAATGCGCACGCGGTTGTACGACCTGGAATCGCGCAAAGCCGAACTGGCCGCACAGTACACCGCCACGCACCCGGCCCGGGTCGTTGCGGAGCGGCAGTTGGTCGAGGCCCGCGAAATCGTCGATCGGCAGGCGCCGCGCCGCACGCAATCGACAACGACCATGAGCGCCACGCGGCAGCAGTTGCAACTGAGCCTGTTCAGCGAGGAATCTAACGCCAGTTCCCTGGCGGCAGAAGTCAACGCGATGGAGAAGCAGCTTGCCGCGCTCCGCGTGCGATCGCGCCAACTGAACGAGCAGGAAGTGCGGATTGCCCAATTGGAACGCCAGGTGGAACTCTGCCGAAGCAACTACAAGACCAGTTGCGAGAAACTTGAGCAAAGCAGGATCAATGAGGCCCTGCAGAGCGACCGCATCACCAACGTGAACGTCTTGCAGGCGGCGAACTGCCTCGCCCTGCCGATCAGTCCGAACAAGGCCGCCGTGGCGATTCTCGGGCTGCTGCTGGCGGGATCCCTGAGCCTTGGGGTGGCGCTCGCGGCCGAGTACTGCGATTGCTCGCTCAAAACGCCCGCCGAAGTGGAACGGAGCCTGGCCTTGCCCGTGCTGATGTCCATTCCGCGGGTTTCGCGGCGTCACGTAGTCCTTAAATGAAAGGGAAACGGCCAATGGTCCAGGAATTGCAAACCCCGTCTTGCCCCCGCGCCGCCTCGCCCGCCGGCACGCGGCGACACAAACTCAGCGCCCATTACCGCGCACTGGCCTGGCGAATCCTCCGCATGGGAAACGGTTCCGACCTGGGGCAGGCGATCGGGATCACCGGGTGCGCCCGGGGAGCCGGCGCGAGCACCGTCGCCATCAACGTTGCCGTTTCAGCCGCCCGAGCCGGGATCGGGTCCGTGCTGCTGGTCGACGCGGCCGCGGGACAGCGATCGTGCGCGCATGAGCTTGGCGCTGAGCCCACTCTGGGACTGGCCGATGTCAGCGCCGGCTGGGCGGACCCGTTGGAATGCGTCGCCGGCTGCCGCGTTGGAAACCTTTCGATCGTGACGACCGGGAGCGACAAGCAGAGGTTCGATCCGGGGAACTTCGCCGAAGTCCTCAAGGTGTATCAGCATCGCTTCAAGCTGGTCGTCTTGGACCTGCCGGAAGCAACGGAAACGACGCCCTGCTTTACGCTGGCAGGCCAACTGGACGGCGTGATCCTGGTCCTTGAAGCGGAACGGGCCAACGGCCACGCGGCCTTGCGAACCAAGCAGCAACTGGAGGACGCCGGGGCGCGCCTCGTCGGGGTCGTCCTCAACAAGCGTCCACGATATGTGCCGGGGTGGATCTACCGGCGGCTTTAACCGGAGGAAGTCAACCATGCTCTTCATGGGACAAGCAATAGGACCTCTGACGTTCCTGACCTGGCGAAAGAGGGTTGCGGAGCCTTCCGGCAAAGGGGAAGGGCGCGGCCTTTGCTCGATCGAGAGAATGAAGCAGATTCTCGAACGCGAGCGGACGCGGGCCGATCGAATGGGCGAGGGCTTCTCGTTACTGATGCTCAGCCTTGCCGGCGAGCGGCCGAAGCGGGCCGCGGCAGCGCACGTCGCAAGGATCCTCGAACAACGCCTCCGCGCTACAGACGACGCCGGATGGTTGAATCGCTGGCGGGTGGGGATCGTGCTGCCGGCGACCACTCCCCCCGGCGCTTGGAAAGTGGCCGGCGACATTCAGAAAGACCTCCCGCGCGATCTGCCCGTCGAGGTCGCGGTGCTCTACTATCCTTCGGACTTTCCGCCTCCGCGGGAGCTGATCGGGGAAAGCCACGCTCAGGGCGCCGGCCGACCGCAGTCGGTCAGCCCGATGGAGCCCGTCTTCACCCAGCGACTGCCCTTCGCAAAACGATGCTTGGACGTGGTCGGCGCGGTCGGCTTGCTGCTGTTGCTGGCGCCGCTTCTTGCCATGACGGCGATTTGCATCAAGCTTACCTCGCCCGGGCCCGTGCTATTCAAGCAACAGCGGAGCGGGCGGGGCGGAAGACCGTTCCTGCTGTACAAGTTTCGCTCGATGGTCGTCGACGCCGAGGCCAAAAAGCAGGAACTCATGCAATGGAACGAGCAGGACGGGCCGGCCTTCAAGATCCGCAACGATCCGCGGGTGACGCGGCTGGGGCGATTCTTGCGCCAAACGAGCATCGACGAGCTGCCGCAATTGTGGAACGTGGTCCGGGGCGACATGTCGCTGGTCGGGCCCCGCCCCTTGGTCTGCAACGAGACGGCCGCCTGTCGAGGCTGGGAGCGCCGGCGCCTTGACGTGACGCCGGGGCTGACGTGCACCTGGCAGGTCAAGGGCGGTTCGCGCGTCTCGTTTGCCGATTGGGTGCGCATGGACATCCGATACATTCGTTCTCGGTCGTTGCGATGCGACGTGAAGTTGTTGCTGCAAACCTTGCCGGCCGTGGTGCTCCGCAAGAATAAGTGAGGTGTCACAAGACCGTTTGGTCCTGGCAGTAGGTGATGGAAAGCCCATGAGCGAAGCAGCCGGCCTGATTGCCGATCGCGCCCGACCCGGTGGAGAACCGCGGGTTCGTTGTCCGTCCGATGCGATGCGGTCGCCGGCAGGGGCCGTGCCTGCGAGACTTCCGAGGCGTTGGCTGGCGACGAGGGTGGTGCGAGCCGCGGCGGCAGCGATCATTGCTCCGCTTGCTCACCGCGGCGCCGTGGCGGTTGTCGATCAGGCGATCGTCAGCGCCACGAGTTTTGCCACGAGCATGTTCATCGGCCGGCTTTGCACCAAAGAAGAATTCGGGATCTACTTCATCGCGCTGAGCGTCGTGTTTTTCGTGCGCGGGGTGCAGGACAACATCATCTCCGCCCCGTATATGATCTATTGTCATCGTCGCCGGGATGCCGAACTGGCGATCTACTCCGGGAGCAGCCTTGCGCATCACGTGGCCCTCTCGCTTGCGACGCTGGCGGGGCTGACGGCGCTGGAATGCGTTCTCTGGGCCGGCATGGGACCGGCGACACTGATCCCCGTGATCCTGGTCCTCCTGGGCGCCGCGCCCCTGATGCTGCTGCGAGAGTTCGTTCGCCAGTTCTCGTTCGCCCACCTGCACGTATGGACGGCCGTCATCCTCGACGCCGCCGTTGCAGCCCTGCAGCTCGGGACCCTGCTGCTGTTGGGCTGCTTCCATCGACTTTCGCCGGTGACCATCTACGCGACCATGGGCGGCGCCTGTGCGATTGCCGCGGCGGGCTGGTTCCTGTCGACGCGCCACCCCATGCAACTGACGCGCGCGCGGGCTCTGGCCGATTGGTGGCACAACTGGGCCTTCGGCAAATGGGCATTGGCCGGCCAACTGATCGGCAGTGCGGCCACTTACCTCCTGCCGTGGATCCTCGTGAGCGCCTGCGGCGAGGCCGAGACGGGGATGCTGGCCGCCTGCGCGACGCTCATCGGGGTGGCCAACATGTTCGTCACGGGCATGGGCAACTTCCTGGTCCCCCGCACGGCCGGGGCGTTCGCCGCCGGCGGTGTCGGCGCGCTGGGCCGCGTCCTCGGCAAAGCCGGCGCCCTCTACACCGCCTTCTTCGCCCTCTTCGGCGTGCTGGTCCTGGCGGCCGGTGAACAACTGACTGTGCTCATCTACGGAGCGAAATACTCGGGCGTCGGCCCGATCCTGGGTCTGCTCGCCCTTGCCATGTTCGCCGACGCCCTCGGCCGAGTCGCGGGCAACGGCCTCTGGGCTATGGAACGGCCGTCGGCCAACTTCCTTGCCGACGTCTGCTCGCTGTTCGTATTGATCGTCTCGGCGGTGTGCCTGATTCGGCCGCTCGGCGTGATCGGCGTGGCGATCGTGCAACTGTCGGCCACGCTCACCGGAACGGCCGTGCGCGGCGTCACGCTGTTGCGTCTTGCGCAAAGCCTCCGCATCGAGGCTGCCGGAGGGAACGCATGATGATTCAAGACCCGAACAACATGACCAAAGTGCCCGCAATGGACGCCAGGTTCCTGGCTCTGGCGATCGTGGCGGTGGCGGCGTGCTTTTTCATGGCCGATCACAACCTCCTGGTCTCGCGCCTCGAAGATTACGCGGATACGCCCGAGAGAATGATTGCCATGGCGGCGGGCGGTAACCTGGCGCGTCGCCTGGCGTCTTTCGGGCTCGCGGGGTTCGGACTGTTCTGTCTTCTTCGCCCTGCGGGCCGCCCCTTCGGCCCAGGCGGCTTGCTCGGCGCATTGCTGGTCGGATACTTCGGCTGGTGCTCGATGAGCCTCGCCTGGTCGGCCGACCCGGCCATGACGGCTCGGCGGCTCCTCGTTCTGGCCTGTTGGATGCTGGGCGGTCTGGGAATAGCACGGCAATGTTCCTTGCGAGACCTGACCGTGCTGGCCGCCGCCGTATGCACCCTCTATCTGGCGATCGGAATCGTGGCCGAGGTGACGCTGGGCACGTTCCGGCCGCTTGCCGCCGACTACCGGTTCGCCGGAAGCCTGCACCCGAACTCCCAGGGCCTTAACCTGGCCGTGCTCTCGCTGGCGGCGTTCAGCCTGGCCTACACGGACTCGGGCGTGAGGAAACTACCCTGCCTCTTGCTGGCGGTCGCCATCGTGTTCCTGATACTGACGAAGTCGCGCGCCTCTGCCGGAGGCGCCCTGGCCGGATTGGCCGCCATCTGGTGGCTCCGGACTTCGCTCCGCACCAAGGTGATCGTGGCGCCGCCCGCCGTCGCCGCGATCAGCGCGGCCGCGCTGGTGCTCTCCTTGGCGGAGTTCGACCTGGTCAAGGGATTCGGGACGGCCGCCACGCTGGGACGTTCCGAGGAGCTGGAATCCCTGACCGGACGCCTGCCGCTTTGGCAGCACCTGACCGAATACATGATGCAGCGCCCGCTCCAGGGCTATGGCTACGACACGTTCTGGACGCCGCAGCATCTCAATACCCTCGCGACGGCGATGGAGTGGGGCGTTCCCGACGCGCACTCGTCCTACTTGGAAACCGTACTGACCCTGGGGATCGTGGGGGTGGTGTTGCTTGTCGGCGCCGTGGTCGCCGCCACCTGGCGCGCGGGAAGCGAGTTTGCGCGCCGCCGGACTCCGGGCTACGACTTCCTCGTCGGTGCGTGCCTGCTCTCGCTCGTCAACGGATTCATTGAAGCCGGCATGTTGATGCCGACGCGCTTGGCGGCGTTTATTTTGGTGTGCGGCATTGTCCATGCGACGTGGTATCGCGCCGATGCGAGCGCATCCAGTTACCCCGCGGACCGCGAAACGGAAACAGTTTGTGAACCATCAGCCCTCGCGGGCGCGCCTTTACCCTGACACATCGAGTCACGCTATGCAACTGCCCGATTGCTCCATTATCGTGTGCACGTACAACCGGGCGGACATGCTCCGCGACGCGCTGGCTAGTCTCGTTACCCAGGAAACCGACGGGTGGTTCGGGTACGAGGTGGTGGTCGTCGACAATGCGTCGACGGATGACACGGCTGCGGCGATCGCGGAGGCGGCGGCCCGCAGCAGCGTGCCGCTCCGTGGCGTCGTCGAGCGCCAAGGCGGTATCGCTTATGCGCGACAGCGGGGCATTCAGGAGGCGCGCGGCCAATGGTTCGCCTTTTTCGACGATGACCAGGTCGCGGATCGCCGCTGGCTGCTGGAGTTGATGACCATGGCCCGCCGACGGAAAATCCGCTGCGTCGGCGGCGCCGTTCACCTGCGCCTCCCCCAGGACTGCCGCCGAGAGCTTGCGCCGATCTGCAGGGCGTTGTTGGGTGAGTCGGTCGACATGCCCGCGCCGCTACGCTACGGCCGCAAGGTGGCTCCCGGTTGCGGAAACCTGCTCGTCCATCGCAGCGTATTCCAAGAGGTAGGGGGATTCGACCTGTCGCTCGACGAGGCGGGCGAGGACACGGACCTCTTTCGGCGCATCCGGGCGGCCGGCATCGAGGCCTGGTATACCCCGCGGGCCGTCGTGGAACACGTCATCCGCCCCGCACGCCTCTGCGAAGCCAGCTTGCGTTTGACGGCATGGCGCGTCGGCGGGCACGTCGCCCGTCGCGAACACGCGGAATACGGACGACTGGCATTGTCGATGCTGACGCTCGCGCGAACCGCCAAGACGATGGTCGCCTCGCCGCTCGGTCGATTGTCGGCGGGTCTCCGCCGCGATCGGGAAGCGGCGGCCGGGGCACGGTGCGCCGAGGCCCTTGCCTTGGGCTACCTGCGCGGGGCCCTCCAGCTAATCGCCCCGCGGCTCTTCCATCAAGAGACGCTTGTCTCGCGGCTGGCCTTCCGCGCCGATCCCTTTACGCGCCAACAGACGCCGGGAGCCGTTGCTCGCGAGCGATCCTCCCGTGCGGCGCCGACCTCACGTTGCGAAGTGATCCAATGATCATCCGTATTGTTTCGGGCACGATCCGGCGCTGGGAACGGATCTCGCGTGAGGGAGATACTCGATGATGGCCGGTTTAGCGGACGTACTGTTGTGGATCGTTGCCGCCTCGATCCTTGCGCCGCTCGGGGTGGTGACGGTCGAGTGCCTGCTGGCGGTGCTGCCCGGCCGGCGCGCTCTGCGGCAAGGGGGCAAGACGCCGCGCCTGGCCGTTCTGGTTCCCGCCCACAACGAAGAGGAGATCATCGCCCGAACGCTGCTCCGCTTGCGGCCGAAACTCAAAGCCGAGGACCTGTTGTTGGTCGTCGCCGACAATTGCACGGACCAGACGGCCCGGATCGCCCGCGAGGCGGGGGCAATCGTCTTGGAGCGAAACGATCCCGATCGGCGCGGCAAGGGATTTGCTCTCGCCCACGGCGTGGACCACCTCCGGACGGACCCGCCCGACGTGGTCGTAGTCCTCGATGCGGACTGCGAGGCGCACGGCGACACGCTTGACCGCCTGGGGTATCTGGCCATGGAGCAAAGTCGCCCGGTTCAGGCCATCTACCGATTTGAAACCGCCGAGGATTCGGGCGGCGTGCCGGCGGTCTCGGCCCTGGCGTTGCGTCTCAAAACGGTGGTGCGCCCGTTGGGACTTGCCCGCTGCGGCCTGCCTTGCCAGTTAATGGGCAGCGGCATGGCCTTTCCCTGGCCGGTGATCCGCGACGCGCCGTTGGCGGACGGCCACCTGGTGGAAGACGTGCGGCTTGGGCTGCGGCTGGCGGCGGCTGGTCAGGCCCCGCTGCTGGACGCCGACTCGCTGGTAACGACCAATCTGCCCCGGCAACGGCAGGCATTCCTCACGCAGCGGACCCGCTGGGAACACGGTCACCTGCACGTACTGCTGACCATGGCGCCGCGCGCGCTGGGAACCGCTCTACGCCGAAGGAACCTCGGGCTGGCGTGCCTGGCGCTGGATATCGCCGTTCCGCCTCTTTCGCTGCTGGGCCTGGGCTGGTTGGTCGCGCTCATGCTGGCCGCCGGGCTGGCCTGGGGCGGCACGTCCGCCTTGCCGGCGCTGGCGTTGGCGCTGGGCGGCGCGGCCGCGGTTGCGGCCGTCGGCGCGGCCGCGACCGTCTACTGTCGAGACTACTGGTCGCTTGCGACCGTCGCGGCGATCCCGCGCTACATGCTGTGCAAGTTGCCAATCTACACGCGACTCCTCTCCCTCGGTCGTCAGTGCCAATGGGTGCGTACCGCGCGGGAGCCGTGCCGGGCCGGAAATGAAAACGCGTCCGGAGTTTCCTAGACCCTCGGAGAAACCACTATGCAACCATCGATTCTGTGCTCTGCCGTCCCCCGCGAGGCGACAAGCGACCGCTGCGAGTCGGACACCTCCCCCGTCCCGGCCCGGGAGTTTTACGAAACGCTGCGGCCGCTGTGCCTGTTCAACCTGCGGCGAACGCGCGCGTCGAAAACCGGACTGTACGAATTGCAGATCCGCGACCGCCGTTCGGGCGAGGTCAACCGCCGCGAGCGTCTTACGAGCACAGCCATCTGCCTGATCGCCCTCCACCGCGACGGTCTCGACGCGGCCGATGAGACTCTGGACGCCCATCGCGCCATGGATGCTCTGGTGGAGTGCCTCCGGCACGAGCGTTATGCCGGCGCACTGGGCCTGGTCGTCTGGGCCAGCGCCGTCTGGCAGGCCATGCCGCTGGAGAAGTTGCTGCGCCGTGTTGCATTGCCCACCCAGGACGTGCGCCGCTTGGCCGCCTCGTTGACCACCATGGAACTGGCCTGGCTGGTCTCCGGCGCGCTCCACGAGCACGCGCGGCGTCCTACCGGTGACACCGGGCAACTCGTCGAGCAGGGCGTCGAGTCGCTGTGGGGACGATTTTGCGCCGATTCGCAACTGATGCTCCACGCCCTGCCCCAAGCGCCGACGAAGGAGCGGTGGCGGCGGTTCATCGCCAATTTCGCCGACCAGATCTATTCCGTGCAGGCACTTTCGCTGGACGCGATTGTCCGAAAGCGATCGCGCTCGCTGGAAACAGCCCATGCGTGCGCCTCGCGGCTGGTCGCGTTGCAGGGCGAGCGGGGGCAATGGTGGTGGCATTATGATGTGCGGCGCGGCGGCTGTGTCGCCCGCCACTATCCCGTCTTCTCCGTGCACCAGTACGGCATGGCGCCGATGGCGCTGGCGGCTTTGGCCGAAGCCGGCGGCACGGACTTTCGCTCCGCCGCGGACAAAGGCCGCGCATGGTTGAACGCCAATGAACTCAACGCCACTCTGATCGACCGCGACTGGAAAACCATTTGGCGCGACATCGAGCCCGCCGACAGCCTGCCTCGTCGAGTGATCCGCGACCTGAAGTCACTTTACGGGGGGCCCGCCCGACGTCCTCCCGCAACGCGGCTTGAAATCAATTTCGAGACCCGCCCTTACGAATGGGGATGGTGCCTCTACCACGGCGCCATTGTCCGGGGACAGGAGAAAGGCGGGCAGATCGTATGACCACCATGTTATCGGAGCGCGTTACGCGTGAAACCCGTTGCCCTGATCGAGGTGACGCCATGCACGACAATCGGCGGATTCGTTTGATGGGATGTCCGTTCGACGCGATCACCCAGGGGCAGGCCCTGGAAAAGTGCTTCCGGTGGCGAGAGCAACCGCGCACGTCGCGTCTGCTCATTACGGTGAACGTGGGCATCCTGATGATGATGCGGAAGGATCCCCAACTCAAGGAGGCGTGCCTCGGGGCCGAGCTCGTGGTCGCCGACGGCCTGCCGGTCGTCTGGGCCTCAAGGCTGCTGGGCGTCCCCCTGCCCGGCCGCGTCAGCGGCGTCGACTTGATGCAGCGGTTGCTCGTCGACGGCGGAGCGCGTCACCTGCGGGTCTACCTGCTCGGCGCCACCGAGGAGGTGGTCACCACGCTCGTCCGCGACATTGAGCAGAACTACGCCGGGGTCCGGGTCGTCGGATATCGCAACGGGTTCTTCTCCCCCGACGACTACCCTGACGTCGTTCAAGACATCCGGCAGAACCGCGCCGACGTGCTGTTTGTAGGCATGCCGACGCCGTTCAAGGAAGTCTGGTGCCACCGGTACCGCGAGGAGCTGGGGACGCCGGCCATCATCGGCGTCGGCGGGAGTTTCGACGTGCTGGCAGGATTCGTCCGCCGCGCGCCTCGATGGATGCAAAACTGCGGCATGGAATGGTTCTGGCGAGTGCTCATGGAGCCGCGCCGCATGTGGAAGCGCTACTTGACGACAAACTCGCTGTTCTTGCTGCTGCTGGGAAGAATGCTCCTCGATCGATGGCTCGCTGACCCCATTCCGGCCGGCCGCCAGGTGGAACCGTACCGGTGAGACCGCGGCCGTTGTGTTGGAACGAAACCGGATTACCGATGGAGAAAACCAAAATGACCCGCATCGCCGTCTTTCTGGGTACCCGCCCCGAAGCGATCAAGCTGGCCCCCGTGATCAAGGCCCTTCGTGCCGCGCCGGACTTCGAAACGTCGGTCGTTTCCACCGGCCAGCATCGCGAGATGTTGCGACAGGTCACGGAAATCTTCCAAATCGAGATCAATCATGACCTCGACGTGATGCAGCCGGGGCAGACGCTCCCCGAGTTGACCGCGCGTCTGATGGTCGGCATCGACCGCCAATTGGCCACGGCGCGGCCGGACATCGTGTTGGTCCAGGGGGACACGACGACGGTGTTCGTGGCCGCGCTGGCATGCTTCTATCGCCACGTGCCGGTGGGCCACGTCGAGGCCGGCCTGCGCACCTACGATCTGCGAGCTCCATTCCCCGAGGAAGCGAACCGAAAGCTGACGGGCTCGTTGGCCCAACTGCACTTCGCGCCTACCCGCCGAGCCCGCGACAACCTGCTTCGGGAAGGCATTGAACCGTCGTCGATTTACGTCACGGGCAACACGGGGATCGACGCCCTGCTGGCGGAGATCCAGCGGCAGGAGGACCCGGCCGTCGCCCGCCAGGTGCACGGGGCGCTGGACCGCTGCTTGCCCCGCTGGCGGGAGGGCCCCTTCGTCCTGGTGACCGGACATCGCCGCGAGAATTTCGGCCAGGGTTTTGAACAAATCTGCGCGGCCGTCGAGCGACTGGCGTGCCGCTTTCCCGATCACCGCTTCGTCTATCCGGTGCACCTGAACCCGAACGTGAAGGAGCCCGCGTACCGGCTGCTCGGCAGCCTCCCGAACGTGAAGCTGATTCCGCCCCAGGGCTACTCCGAGTTTGTGGCGCTGATGCAACACTGCCGGATCGTGCTGACCGATTCGGGCGGCGTCCAGGAAGAAGCGCCGTCGCTGGGCAAACCCGTTCTTATCATGCGCGAGGATACCGAGCGGCCCGAGGGTGTCGAGGCGGGGGTTGCCCGCCTCGTGGGCGCGGCCACAGATCAGATCGTCGCGGCCGTCAGCCGCCTATTGACCGACGCCGACGCGTACGCGCGGATGGCGGAAGCGGTCAATCCCTATGGCGACGGCAGGGCCGCCGGCAGGGTTCTTCATGCCCTGCAATGTTTCTTCGGCCGGCCGCCGTCGGCGGCGAGCCCCGGCGCCGGCCACGCGATCGATAAGAGCAACGTGCCACGCGAGGCCGTCGGTGTCTGATTCTGCGACAAGCCGAGACCCGGCGATAGGTGCCGATCTGGCGATCGCGCCGCGCAGGGAGAATCGCCGCCGGCAGTCCAGGCTCCGCAACGGACCCTCCACGGCCCACGCCGCTCGGATCGACGCGGCGGAACCCCTGCCCGGCGACGCGGCGGCAGGCGCTGCTGCGTTTCACATCCCGTCGCTCGATGGTATCCGGGCCGCAGCGGTGATACTCGTCTTCGGCGCCCATGCGGGACTGGACCGCGTGCTTCCCGGCAACTTCGGGGTGACCGTTTTCTTCTTCCTCAGCGGCTATCTGATCACGAGCCTGCTCCGCATCGAGCACGAGCG
>JBEKCP010000061.1:0-15705 GCA_050014815.1 Thermoguttaceae bacterium
GCCGAGAAAGGAGGAAGGAGGAAGGAGGAAGGAGGAAGGAGGAAGGAGGAAGGAGGAAGGAGGAAGGAGGAAGGAGGAAGGAGGAAGGAGGAAGGAGGAAGGAGGAAGGCGGAAAAAACAATAGCCGCGGGTGAATACCCGCGGGTGACGGTGGAACGTGAAGAGTGTTTAGTGGGCGACGTTCAACCGTTTAGCGGGCGGGCTTGCCCGCCGTGCCAACCTGTCGGGGGGTTCATGGCTCCCGTCACCCATGCCGCAGCCACCCCACCAAAAACCGTGCCCGGCGCGTGCAAATTCGCCTCAAAACCGTTACAATCCAACTTGGGGTACGAGGCGAAAACGGGCAGGTGACACACCCATGACGCGGGGGCGGAAGCTGCCGATTTCCGGGGGAAGGCGAGTGGGAGCCAGACGGTTATTCCTGGAATCCCTGGAGCCGCGGACCATGCTGAACGCCACCCTGGCGTTCCAGCACATCGTCTTTGATCCGGGCGGGGGCGCGGCGGGGGCCGCCGATCCGGGGGGGGCGGCGACATCATCCCTCACGCCATTGGGTTCCTCCAGTTCGCCGCCATCGGGGGCATTTACCCCCTCGCAAATACGAACGGCCTACGGGATCGGCTCGATCCAACTGGGCTCCCTGGTTGGGGACGGCGCCGGCCAGACGATCGCGATCATCGATGCCTACGACGATCCGAACATCCTCACCGACCTTCAGACGTTCAGCGCCCAGTTCGCCCTGCCCGCCTTTAACGGCGCCGAAGAGCCCACGTTCCAAAAGCTCGACGAAAACGGGGGTACGAATTATCCGGCCGTAGCCGGCACGTCGGGCTGGGCGCTCGAGGAATCGTTGGACGTCGAGTGGGCCCATGCCGTCGCGCCCATGGCTAACCTCGTATTGATCGAGACCGTCGGGCCGAACGGAGGGGACATGCTGTCTACCGCTGTCAACACGGCATGGAACTTGCCTGGCGTCTCCGTTGTCTCCATGAGCTTTGGCGAGGGTGAGTGGTCTTCGGAGACCTCGAGTGACGGGGCATTCACGACACCCACCGGCCATGAGGGGGTGACCTTTGTCGCCTCGACCGGCGACAGCGGTTCGCCGGGCGAATACCCGGCCGCCTCGCCCAACGTCCTGGCCGTCGGCGGAACCAGCCTGAAGCTCAACCCGGACAACACCTACCAGAGCGAGGCTGGCTGGAGCGGGAGCGGCGGCGGCCAGAGCCCCTATGAAGCCGAGCCAGGCTATCAACCCTGGGTGCAGAACCCGAACTCGGGATGGCGTCAAAGCCCGGATGTGGCCTTCGACGCCAACCCTAACACGGGCGTAGCGGTGCTCGATTCCTACGACTACGGTTCCACCCCTTGGATCCAGGTCGGCGGCACGAGCCTTTCCGCCCCCTGCTGGGCCGGCCTCATCGCTATCGCCGACCAACTCCGCGTGTCGAAGGGCTTGGGCACCCTGGACGGGTCCTCGCAGACCTTGCCCAAGCTTGCCGCCTTGACCGCCGCCGATTTCCACGACGTCGTCGGCGGCAGCAACGGGGGATACTCAGCCGTCGCCGGCTACGACATGGTCACCGGCCGCGGGACTCCCGTGGCCAACCAGCTCGTCGTCGATCTGACCCAGGCGACCGTGGCCACGGTGTCGACGACGGCCGCCGCAAACTCGTACGACGCCGTCGGCGCCTCGATTCCTATCACCGTGACGTTCAGCGACGCGGTCTACGTGAGCGGCGCCCCGCAACTGGCGCTCAATGCCGGAACCGGCGCCGTCGCAAGCTATACCGGCGGCAGCGGCACCGACGCGCTGACCTTCACCTACACCGTGGCGACCTCACAGAGCACTCCCGACCTGGATTACGCCTCGCAGGCCGCCCTGGGCCTCAACGGGGGGACCATCCAGGATTCCGCGGACAGTCCGGCGTTGTTGGGGCTTCCGCCGACGGGCACCAACAGCCTGGCGACCACGTTGGTCCACATCAACGAGCCCGTCGCCACCCTGACCAACCTGGCCGGGTCGGTCGCTTCGATGGTCTACGGCCAGGCCGTGACCCTGACGGCGGCCGTCACCACCAACCCGCTTGACATCGCTACCCCCACCGGGACCGTTGACTTTGTCGACGCCACCACGCAAGCCGATCTCGGCCGGGCCAGCCTTTCTTCCGCCGGCGTGGCGAGCCTGAGCGTCTCGGCCCTGCCGGCCGGAAGCCAAAACATAGTCGCCTGCTACCAGGGAAACAGCGGTTTCCTGGCCTCCAACAGCCCGCTGGCCGGGTCGCATCCGCTCTTGACGACGGCGGCGGGCGAGGGCGCGGCGGGCTACACGGGGGACGCTGGCCCCGCCATTGCCGCCGAACTCAGCAATCCGACGGGCGTCGCGGCGGATGCCGCCGGAAACCTGTTCATCGCGGACGCAGGCGATAACTGCGTCCGCGAGGTGATCCGCTCCACGGGGCTCATTGTCACGGTTGCGGGCAACGGCAGATCAGGCTACTCCGGCGACAACGGCGCGGCAACCTTAGCGGAGTTGAATGCCCCCTGGGGCGTCGCCGTGGACGCCGCCGGAAACCTCTTCATCGCCGATACGGGCAACAATTGCATCCGGGAAGTTTCGTCGGGCACCATTACCACCGTTGCCGGAATCGGGGGAAGCGGACGCCACGACAGCGGCTATAGCGGCGATGGCGGCCTCGCAACCTTGGCGAAGCTGAGGGGCCCCCAGGGCGTTGCCGTCGACGCCAACGGCAACATCTTCATCGCCGACACCGGCAATAACCGCGTCCGGGAAGTGGTCCATGCTTCGGGCCACATCGCCACCTTTGCCGGAACCGGGACTGGCGGTTATAACGGCGATAACATCCATGCCACCTCCGCATGGCTCCACTCCCCCTACGGCGTCGCCGTGAACGCTGCCGGGGATGTCTTCATCGCCGACTACTACAATCAGCGCATTCGCGAGGTGAGCCCGGCGGGCATGATCACCACCATGGCAGGCACCGGGCTCGCCGGCTACGCCGGCGACGGCGGCCCCGCCACCAGCGCCCGACTCTTCAACCCCGAGGGCGTCGCGGTGGACGCCGCCGGGGATATCTTTATCGCCGACTACGGAAACAACCGCGTTCGCGAGGTCGCGTACGGCACCGGCACGATCGCTACCGTGGCAGGCAACGGGACTGCCGGCTACTCCGGCGACGGCGGCCCGGCCACCTCCGGCGAACTCGACGCACCGGTAGGCGTGGCCGTGGGTGCTTCCGGCAGTGTTTTCATCGCGGACTCCTTGAACGCCGTGGTCCGCCAGATCTTCGGCGCCGTCCAGATTGCGGTAGGCCAGGCCACCCCCGCGGTCAACGTCGCGGACGACGGCGGGGCCTACGACGGCCAGCCCTTCCCTGCTGCCGCAACGGTGGCCGGGGTGGTGAGCGGGGTGGATACCGCCCCGGCGGCCACGCTCGAAGGCATTGCGCCGACGCTGGCCTATTATGCCGGCACGACGGTCAGCGGCACGCCGACGGCGACCCCGCCCACCAGCGTCGGCATGTATACCGTCGTGGCGTCCTTCGCCGGGAGCAGCGATTACGCTGCCCAGAGTGCCTCGGCGACTTTCACCATCGCCCAAACCGCTCCGACGCTCGCGGTGACCGATGCCGGCGGCACGTACAACGGCCAGCCCTTCGCCGCGACAGCCACACTGGCGGGCGCAGGCGGCGGCCTGAATCCGGTGGTAAGCCTTGAAGGCGATGCCCCCACGCTGACCTACTACCCCGGCACGAGCCCCTCCGGCAGCGGATCGGCTACGCCCCCGACGACTGCGGGCACCTATACCGTCGTGGCAGTTTTCGCCGGGACTGCCGACTATGCGCCGGAAACCAGTTCGGTCACGTTCACCATCGCCCAGGCCCCGACATCGACGACCCTGACTACCCTGGCGCCGGACCAGGCATTGACCCTCACGGCCTCCGTGGCCGCCGCTAATCCCGCGTCGGGCGTGCCCACCGGCACGGTCACCTTCGAGGACGATGGCACGGCCCTGCCGGGCCAGAGCACCGTGCCGCTGAGCGACGGCACGGCGAGTTTTACCATCTCGACGCTCACGGCGGGCGGCCACGCCGTCACCGCCGTCTACACCGGCGATACAAACTATACCAACGGCGCCGCCGCGGCAGAGTTCAGCGTCTTGCCCAGCCAGACAGGCCAAGGGGCCGGAGTCCCGGCGACCGTCAGCATTGTCCTGGATGCCTCGAATGCCGCTCAGGCGGACGTACTGGTCCCTGCCGCCGGCTCGACCCCCGCGTACACCGTGGCGATCGCCGACTTCTCGCAGTGGTACGTCCTCGGGGACGGAACGGGCGGCCAACTGACGGTCGATTTCTCCAACGGGAACCCGCTGCCCGCGGGCGGACTCGTCTTCAATGGCGACGGGGTACCCTCCGGGGAAGGTAGCGGAGACGGCCTGCGGATCGTCGGGACCTCGGGCAACGACAACGTCATTCTTACGCCGAGCCGGATCACCGTCGGCGCCGCCACGATAGCCTACGCCAACGTCTCGTCGATGAGCTTTGCGGGCGCGGCGGGCTTGAACATAAGCGGCGGCACGGTCGTCCTAGCCGCCGCCAACCAATACACCGGGCCAACGACGGTGTCGGACGGCACCCTCGTAGTCAGCAACTCCCAGGCCCTGCCGCCGGGCGGGACCTTGAACATTGGCGCGGATGCGAGCGTCATGCTCGGCGACTCCACCATCGGCGGCGTGCAGCCATCGGTTCTGGCGGCTCCCGCCCCAGCCGTCGCAGCGGCGCCGCTGGTGTCGGGCGGCCCGACTGTCGCTTCGACCGGCGACGTGGCGGTGTCTCCGGCGGTCGGTGATTCGGGCGCGGCGACTACTTCGGCCAGTGCGGCTCCGGCGCAGCCGGCGATCACGGCGGCTTCCACGCCCGCTGCCGCGCAACCGGACGTACAAGTCCGCCGGGCGGTCTCCCTTGCGGTTGCGGCAATGCCCGGCCCGGCCGCCGCGGTTGAGGCACCCGTGGCCCAGCCTGTTTTTGATGCTCGGCAAACCATCGCCGATTGGCACGCCGGAGCGACCGGCCAGTCATGGCTTTCCACCGTCGGGCCATCGACTGCCGACACCGCTGGATCCAGGGGGTACGCCGTCGCCGGCAGGCCGCCGGTCATGCAGAAGGCCCCGACTCCGGCCGCAGATTCCGGCACATCGAGCCGGGCGACGGACGAGGCCCTTCTGGACACCCTGCCAACCTTGCCAAGACCCCTTGCGACGTTCTCCGACGGCTACGATCCGCTGGCAGGCCTTTTCGGCCTCGACCCCCTCACGCTGGACCTCCTGGCAAGGGCCCAGGCGAATCGCATGGGAAAGGTCCAGAGCGCGGGATAAGGCGCCCCGGCCGCCGTCACCTCGGAGAGCACCCACGGCCTCTCGACCGGCACCTGCCGGCGCTCTAGCCGTGCCTTTTCCTCCGCCGGAGGTAGACCACCAAGCCCGTTGCGCCCGAGAGCAACATCACGATAGTTGCCGGCTCGGGCACGACGGCCATGGTCCCGGCGTGATCGAGGATTGCCCAGGCATGGTTGGTTTGAATATCCACGCCCCAGCTTCCTATGAGGCTCTGGAGGATCGCGTCGGGGCCGCTACCGTGGGCCGGGTTGCTAGTGTTGTTGAGCTCAGTGGTGAGGAAGGCGAGCAGCGGCTCGTTCAGATGGGTTGTCGAGGCCGAGTTGTTCTGGACAAACAAGCCGGCCGAGTCTAGCGTCACGGCGTTCACCCACTGGTTGCCGGCGTTCAACTGCGCCAGGTACAAGCTGTTTCCATTGAACTCCGCCAGGGACAGGGCGGTCCCGTGGAGGGCCAGGCTGCCGTCAAGCACGTCGTTGATCCGGCTATCGAAGCTCATCTGCATGGCGTAGGCCATCGGACTGCCGTTACTGGCGGTGGCGCCCAGAGCGAGGCCTGTCACCTTCGCCACGTCGCTGGTCAACCACTTGATGCCGTTGACCAGCGTGCCCCCGCCCGTGTACTGGCCGCCTTCCAGGGCGGTTCGTGCGCGCCACGCCATCGATACAGTCGTGGGGTTGGCGACCGCGGTGCTGTCGAGGATGTCGAGTTGGCTGCCGACGGGCCCATGGACGTTCGCCGTGGTCACCGTGCCCGCCAGGGCCATCGTCCCGGGGGCGTTCAACGTCGAGGAGGAGAGCGGGACACCGGTCGCGAAATTGCCCAGGGTGAGCCCCTTGGGGATGAACCCGGTCAACGGCGTGGCGAACGAGCCGTGGCTGCCCAGCGCCGCATTCCCCACGTTGGAGGTCGAGAACTTGACCGGCAGACTCGGGTAAGAAGAAGGGGCACCCATCGCGGTGTCCGTGCTCGTCACGGCGAGGGTCCCGCCGCTGAGTGTAGCGGGAGGACTATGATAAGCCGTGACCTGTCCATAGAGGGTGGGGTTGGCGGAATCCACAACCTTCTGCTGCATCGCCACTGTTCCAATGGTGCCGCCGCTCACCGTCACGGTCGTTGCGTGATTCGAATCGCCGGCACTGGCCACGGGCACGGCCACCCAGGTGCCCTGCAGGACGTTATTGATCGTGATGGCCCTCGATCCGACGGACAACGTCCGCTGCCGGACGGCGTCGACGTTGTAAGAAAGGGTCAGCGGCAGCACCGGGGCCCCGACGCTGCTGGCCTCGCCGTTGCTCAAGAGCCGCGATAGGCTGATGCTGCTGTGGTGCGGACCCGGCGTGTTGAAGGCCACCTGCAGTGTCTCGTGCTGGTTGGTACCGTTGAAGGCGTAAGACCCCTGCGACGCGTCGGCGAACGTGACCGCAACGTCGCTGTTCGTGACCCTTCCGCTCAGGATCGCATTTACGGTGGTGACATAATCGGAGCCAGCCAACGCGAGGCTGCTGCCGGTGCTGATCGTGGCCGTGCCGCCGCTGATGCCCGTACCCACCATGATGCGAAGCGGAGTTCCCGGATTCAGGTCGGTTTCCACCGTCAGAACTCGTGGCGTAAGAACGGCGCCGGTGACCGCCATGACGCTCGTGCCCGCGGCGGGGTAGCTAAGTTGGACTTGCCCGGTCTGGGGACCGGGCGTCGTAACATCGGCCCAAGTGAAGGAAAAGGGGACGCCTGTCGTCGAGCCCCTTCCAATCGTGCCGCTCGTGCGAGACAGCCTCAGGGCGTCCGGAGCAGAAATGGTTGTGCCGCCTGACAACGTCCACGGGGCCGCCACGTCGCCGGCAGAAGTCACGCTGATCTTCGCGCTGCCGGGCAAATTCGTACTCCCCTGCATCACGCGGAGGCTGGGGTAAGTCCCCGGAAGCGAAAGCGTCGGGTACGTCACCGCCAATGCTTGGCCGCCGGCCAACAGCAAGATCAAGGACGCGATCACGGCGGAAGCGAAGCAGTTCTTTCGAGTCATTGCAGTCACCGCTTTCTGAGTTGGTCGTCCCGACGAAAACTCGACAGATGGGTCTCACGCGAACGTGCTTGCACACATGGCTCCCGAAACGGAGGAGCCGTCAAACTCGCAACAACAATGGCCGACTATAAAATCGCAATCTCCACACGTCCGCAATCTCAGTGCTTTCAGTCGAAGCAATAACGAAAACAGCGTTTGCCGCGCAAGGTGTGAACGGAGAGAGGGCGAGAACCCCCTTCGCACACCTGACGCGCCGCAAACGCTGCCTCACGATTCTGGTTGTTAAGCTCGGAAACTTTTATTCATTGTGCCGAATGATTACCATCTTGTATACGGGTGCGTTGTGGAGGATCTGTGGAGCATGTGTGGAATTCTCCCCCGCAGTGAGGGTTTCTGGAGCCTGCTAGCAGAAAAAGAAGTCGCCCCACGCCCCCCTTCTGGGATAGGGCAGCGATTCGGTGGCGCCTCGATGTGGCAAAAATAGTCGCCTCGCTCGATGGTGCGGCAACCCGGGCGAGGGCGTTTGGCGAGGGCGTTTGGGCGCCTAGCAGCGGCGGCGGCGCCGCCAGCGGACGTATCCCGCTGCGCCCGCGCCCGCCGAAATCAATAGCACCAAGGTCGTCGGTTCCGGTACCACGGCGAAGGTCCCTGCATGGTTCACGATTGCCCATGCCTGGTTGTTTGTGATATCCACGCCCCAACTTCCCACAAGGCCCTCCAGGGTCGTATCGCTCTGACCGTGGAGGCTGAATTGGTTAGTGAGGAAGTCGGACAAGGAGTCGTTCACGTGGATTGTCGTGGCCGGGAATGCCAGGACATACGCGCCGGCCGCCTGGTTCGCCGTGACGGCATTCTGCCATGAGCTGCCGACGAACTCCGCGAGGTACAAGCTGCTGTGGGCCGCATCCGGACCGAACTCCGCGAGGGACAGGGCGGTCCCAGACAGGCCCAAGCTGCCGTCAAGGAGGTCGTTGATCCGGCTATCGAAGCTCATCTGCATGGCGTAGGCCATCGTGCCGCCGTTGCTGGCGGAGGCCGGAATGCCTCCCACCCGCACCACGTCGCTGGTCAACCACTTGACGCCGGGGGGCAACAAGCCGGTGGACGGCGACTGGCTGCTTTCCTGGCTGGTCCGCGGGCGCCACGCCATGCTGACCGTCGTGTCCGCGGGAACCGCGGTGCTGGTGAGGATCTGGGCTTCGCTGCCGACCGGCCCGTAAACGTTCGACAAATTGACCGTGGCCGCCGATGCAAGCGTCCCGGGGGCGTTCGCCGTCGAGGAGGAGAGCGAGACACCGGTCGCGAAATTGCCCAGCGTGAGCCCCCTGGGGATGAACCCGGTCAGCGCCGGGCCGAACGACCCGCCGCTGCCGAGCGTCGCGTTGCCCACGTTGCCGGGCGAGAACTTGAACGTCAGGTTCGGGTAATTCGTGGGGGCGCCGGCCGCGGTATCCGCGTTTGCCACCGCGACGGTGCCGACGCTGACCGAAGCGGGCGGCGGGTTCTGATAAGCCGTTACCTGGCCGTAGACAGTGGCGCTGGCGGAATTCACCAGCGTCTGCTGCACCGCCACCGGTCCGACGGTGGCGCCGCCCGGAGCAACCATCACCCTCGTTGCGTGGGCGTCGTCGCCAATGCTGGTCACGGGCACGCCCACGTAAGTGCCCTTCAGGACGTTGTTGAATGTGATCGGCGACGCGCCGACCGACAAGGCCCGCTGCGCGACAACCGTCGTTGGGCCATAGGCGACGTTGACGGGCTTGACCACGGCGCCCTCGAAGGCGGGCTCGCCGTTGGCCAGCATGGTCGGCGTCACGTTGATGCTGCCGCCGGGGTGCGCGCCGGTCGAGTTAAACGACACCGAGATAGGGGCCTGCTGGTTCGCGGTGTAGAACACCGTCGGCGGGGGAGCCGAATACCGCACCGTCGCGAACCCATTGGAGGCCGACCCCGACAACACGGGGTTCACACAGGTCTCGTGGTAGTAATCGTACTGGCTCAGGTCGCCCGTGTCGCCCGTCGCGATGGCCAGCCCCGTCACCGCCGTATTCAGCATGACCCGATTCGAGAGCGCCCCCTGCACGGTCAGCGTGCGGTTCTGGAGGACGGCCACGTCATAGTCCAGGAGGACCGGCTGGACGACGGCCCCGACGGAGGAGGCTTCGCCGTTTGTCAGCATGCCCTGGTCGAGATACAGGGGACCATCCACGGCGCTGCAATACCGGCCGGGATTCGTCGTCGGCGTGACCGTCAGCAAAACCGACTGGCCGGGACTATTGAATTGCGCCAAACGGCCACCATGGCCGATCGTGGGCGAGTACGTGACGGTCACGGTGGCGTCGGTGTTGGTAGCCGCGCCGCCAGCCACCATGTTGACCCGCGTGGCGTGGTTGTCGTCGTTCTGGATCCCCGCGCCGGAGTTGAGCGTTGACGTCAGGCTGTTGCCCTGCATCACCCGCTCGGGCTGCCCGGGCCATAGGAGGGGCGTCGCCGTCAACGTTCGGTTTGCCAGGACGGCTCCGGTCACGGTCATGGTGTGATTCGAGCCCGAATGGCCGCCGGGGTTGCCGTCTGTGAGAGTTATCGTTCCGCTCTTCGGGCCGGTCGCCCCGGGTGGGAACCAAAGGCACCAGAACGGGATGGACCCGCCGAAGCCCGCGGGCACCGGGCCGCTGGCCGGGGCCACCGCCAACGGGTTCGTACCCCCAGCGCCCGACAGCGTGTAACTCCCCCCCGAAACGCCCGGCGCCACAGTGATCCATTGGGGGCCGTACCACGCGACGGGCACCTGCCGCAGGCTATAACTAGCCGGCAGACTCAACTGAGGGTAGATCGCCGCAGCCGTCACTTGGCTTCCGGCCAACAGCAGAAGCGAGGTTGCGATTACCCCGCGACGAAACACGAGTTTCCCTGTGCCCATGATGTTTCCCATCTACGGCCGTTGCGGGACACGGCAATCCCGCCGGGCGATAGCCATCCCCCGAGAATCCCTACAACGGCCGAAAACGCTGCCTCCCTATTTGGGGTCAATTCTGCAAGTAAGTGATAACTACCGCCCTAAGGACGGTTGCTCTCTGAAAAACTGCTTTCTGACGAACTCTGGTCGCTGCTTTCACAAGGGGAACTTTCGGGCACCGCGGCGCCGACGAAATCCCAACGGACCCGCTCCCCCGTCCCGTCGCCCCGAAAGCGGATCAGGCGGTTCTTCTGATTCGCGTTCAGGCCTTTGATCGTGTCGCGCAAACGATGTTTCGGGTGCTGGTCGGAGGGGGACAACGGATCGTCGATAAAGCGCGGCCAGCCTTCTTCTTCAAACACCGACAAGACCGACTCCTGGTTGGGAGACCGCACGCGGAACTCCTTGACGATCCGCACGTCCACGTAGAGGATGCGGTTGTCGTGGTCCCAGCGCGGAGCCGGGGGTTCCTTGGGCCCGGGGACGCCTGCCGCCAGCGGAGCCGAGTACCCGTTCAGCCCGGCGTTCGCCTTCAATAGAGCGACGCCGGCCTCCGCCAAGAAGAAGCACGTCTTCCTGGAGAAAGCAAGACTCCGGGCCGGTTGAAACCTGCGGACCGTGTCGCCAAACTGAGTGATTTCGCGTGCGTGCTCGATGTACCCCTTCTTGATGAGCCACCGCAAATCGCTGGTGGTCACACCCAGGGCCAACAACCGGTCGATCTCGACGGCAAACTCCCACGATTCGCACTGGAACTCTTGTGCATAACCGCGGGCCTTGGCCAACTGCGCCAGCGCAAAAGCCAATTCCGGGGCAAGATCCTTTGCCCGTCTCCCGATCAGAAGCGGCGATCCTCCGATACTCATGCCTGCCGCTCCTCTTGGCGCAACGACGGCGCCAAGCCTTCGGTCAAACCCGGTTGAAGTTACGAACACGCTGCCTCGAAATCAGGATTACACGGAAGAAAGAAAGGCATTACCACCCATCGTGGCCACGCCTCAAAGCTCGCTGCATCCTCGAACTAGGCCATTTCTGCGCTTCCGGCCAATCGCCTAAACACAAGCGGACCGCCCGGATCGCTAAAAGGCATAACCTTAACCTATCCTGCCTCAACTTTCTTGTCAAGCATTTGGCAAAGAATTGTTGAGCAGACCGGTCGATTACACCTTCCAGGTGTTGTGCATACCACCAGGAAATAGGGGTGAACGGCCTAGTCGCATGCTAGACAAGCGAAAATGAAAGGCCGTCGACAGGCAGCCGAAACCGTAAACCACGCTCCGCCCCAGGTTGATCGACGACGACTCCGCCTCGTATCGGGTCGGACAACTGACCTCGGCAATGGTCGCCCCCAGCCAGAGGATCTGGGCGAGCATCTGGTTGTCAAAGACGAAATTGTCGGAAAAGGCGTCCAGCGACAAGCGTTCCAGGAGTTCCCGGGAGAATGCCCGATAACCCGTGTGATACTCCGACAATTTCGCCCCCAGCAAGAGATTCTCGGCGAACGTCAGGAAGCGATTGGCAACGTATTTCCACCAGGGCATACCCCCCCGCAGGGCGCAACCCCCCAGGATCCTTGACCCGAGCACGCACGCGTACAGCCCATCGGCCACCATCGACACCATGGCGGGGATCAGGCGAGGCGTGTACTGGTAGTCCGGATGGATCATGATGACGACGTCGGCCCCGGCCTCCAGAGCCAACCGATAACAGGTCTTCTGGTTGCCCCCGTAGCCACGGTTCTCGGGATGGACCTCGACCACCGTGCGGGGGAGCGTCCTGGCAACCGCGACGGTCTCGTCCTTGCTGGCGTCGTCGACGATGATTACGAGGTCCACGATTCCCTGGGCCATGACCTCGTCGTACGTTTGCGTGAGCGTGCGTGCCGCGTTGTAGGCGGGCATCACGACGACCACTTTCTTGTCGCGAAACACGTCCGGATCTCACTCCTTGGCAGGGGGAGACGAGTTTCCCGTCTCGTTGTAGACCCGCTGGAACAGCTCGTTCGAGTAGGGATTGCGCGGATCGCCTCCCCAGAGCATCACGTCCGCCTGGTTCTCTCGCAGTTGGATGACGCTGTACGGCCGGAAATAGTACGAGCCGGGAACGACCGGCGGGTAGGCATTGTGCGGCACGCGGTCGCAAGGAGTCTTCCACCAGCTCCACCAAGGCCTCGTGAACTCGGGGCCGGGACAGGCGTCCTTCCTCCCGTCGGCCACCGGGCCGCACGGCTGCGAGGACGAATTCGCCGCTGCCTGGGGCTGCTGGCCACACGCAGCGGCGCCCAAGACAGCCCAGACACCAAACGACACCGTGCAAACGGCAACCAGCCTTCGACCCACGCTTACCACAGCGGATGCCTCCTGAAAACGGGCGTGGAAAGATGACATTCTCATGGTGCATGCTCGTCCGGACTGACAACGGTCGTCTCTGACGCCGGCGAAGGGGCCTCCCACGGGGCTTCTATCCGCTCGGGCCGCGGCGGGGTTGTCTCCTGCGTTGTTTCCTCGACTGTTTGGCTTGTCGGCGGGCGAGCCTCTCGCGGTGTCTCCGGCATCGCTGATGCCGGCAGAGGGACCAGTGGCGGGGCTACCATTGTCTGGATCGCCGCCGGAAGGGCCTTCCGTGGAGCTTCCGGCGTCTCTGGCGCCGCCGGAGGAGTCTGGTCCGGCGTTTCCATTGTCTGGACCGCTGGCGGAGGAACCAGTGGCGGGGCTGCCATTGTCTGGATCGCCGCCGGAGGACCAGCCGGCCGCGGCTGTGTTTCCACGGCCTGTAGCGCCGCCGGCGGACCCTCGCTTGGTGTTTCCTTCGTCGCGGGCAGCAGCGGTCGGGCTTCGAGCGGCCGCTCTGCGACTTGGGGCTTCTCAATCTGCGGTCCCGCGGCGCCGGGCAGTGGCAGCGGCATGAGCCGGTCCGGATATCGGTCCGGCTGGTTGGCAGTCGGGTTGAGCGGAAGCGGTTCGCGGCCGCCGGCCGCCAATTCGGTCTGTGCTGCGCTGGGCTGGACGCCCGGCGACGTTGCCTCAAGGCGCCGGTCCGGTTGGTCGGCGGCCATCGCGGTGGGCAGCACCCGGCCAGTACCGACCGCGGCAGCGGGGGGCGATTCGCGGCCGGCCGCTGACGTCTGAACCTGCGTTTGACTCCGCTCGGCCACCTGCAACATGGCCTGGGCCGTGGGCCGCAGGGTGTTGTCCAGGCTCAAGGCGCGGAGCCACATCTGTTGGGCCTGCTTCGGTTGCCCGTTCTCGGCCAGCACGTACCCGACGTTCGAGTAGGCCTCGGCCTCGCTGACGATGCGTTTGAACAGGCTCAGGCTTTCATTGAAGCGGCCCTGCGCGCCCACCGCCAGCCCGAGATTGTTGATCGCCATTCGATAATTCGGGTTCACCTTCAAAGCCTGGTGGAACCAGTCTTCCGCTTCCTGGAATCGTCCCTGCAGGTAGCAGCAATACCCGACGTCGCTGAGCAGATCGGCGCCGGGCACACAGTGCGACATGGCCGTGCGGAAGTGCTCTTGGGCCTCGGAAAAGGAGCCCTTGGCGACTGCCAGGACGCCGAGTCGGTGGTGGATCAGGGGATCCCGGGGGGCTTTTTGCAAAAGCGCGCGGTAGAGCTGTTCGGCGTCGTCAGATTCGCCCCGCCGCTCGCACAGCCGTGCCATGGCAATCTGGTTCTCCAGCGGGTCGCTCTGCCCGCCGCGCAGGGCACCGGGCGACCGGCCGTCCAACGATGGAGTGGATCTCGATGCTTGTTTCGGGTCGGGGCCGGCGTTGGTCAAGAGGGCGGCTGTCGGGTCCGCAGTGTCGGTGGGTATCGACATGCCGCCTGCGGGCCCCCTCAGATTCGCGCATCCCCAGACCGCGACGCCCGAGAGGCCGACGAGCAACGCGAGGAGCAGTTTCCCGGCCCGCTCGGGACTCTCTCTCTTCCCGGCAGCGGGTGCGAGTGAAACCGGTTCTCGTCTGGTCAGCCGTCCGTGCATCATCTCGACTCCTGGAAACCAGGCATTGTCCTCAGGGATGGTCGGCCGCCGCGGCCTGTGTGGAGTCAGGGCTGGCGCCCACGCTGCGGAGCCCGGTGGTCGCCCCCGTCTGCAAGCCGGACGAGTAGCCGTAATTATTGCCTAGCAGTCCCTGGCGGTAGCTCCGTGCCGCCTCCGTGGCGGTCTGGCCGGAGGCCATCGCCGGCGCGACCGAAACGCGCTGCTCCGCATCCGCGATGCCCATGGCCGTCAAGGCTCGCACCACCACGTCCCGCCGCTGGAGGTCCAGCTCGGGGTTCGGATGGATCGGGTACTTGAACTGCGTATCGGGGCGCGCGGTGGTCATGCCGCGCTCGATGACCACGGGCAGGCACGCCCCGGCGTGCAGCCGCGACGCAATCGCCTTGACGTGGTCCTCGCCGTCGGTGTTCAAGTGGAAATCGTTCATTTCGAACTCGTGCTGGTAGACCACGAAGTCCGAGGCCGCGGCGCCGGCCTCCTGGCGCTGCCAGATCGGATCGGTCAGCGCGCCCAGGGGCGCCGTCGGCGGGCCGGAGCGCCCGCTGCACCCGCATTCGTTGCACCCGCCGCAAGTATGGCAGCCGCTGGCCAGCGGCGCCGTGGCGGCCATCCCCAGGGCGGCGGACGCGGCGATCTTCCAGACGATTCTCATCACCCAATCCATGGCATCTTCTTCCTGCGAGCTTGCAAGCCCGCCGGGCCGGGCCCTAACGCGAAAGACCGTGCGGCCCGTAAAGGTAGTATTTCTCCGAACGCTGGAACGCGGGCCGGCTCATGGCCTCGCCCACCGCCCGGGCCTTGACCTCCGTTTCGTGGGAGCACTTCGCCACCCCCAGCGTGGCGCGGCTGTCGCAGTCGCTCTTGCCGACGTAGGCGCCGCCCAGGAAGAACGAGCAGTCGCTCGGCTCGGTAATCTCCATTCCCGGCAGAACCAGCGGGGTCTCTTGGGCATCCAGCGGATGGATCAACTTGGGACTGACCAGGATGACCAGCTCCGTCTCGTCGCGCTTGATGCTGCGGGTACTGAACAGCGTGCCCAGGATGGGAACGTCGCTCACAAACGGCACCCCCGCTTTACTCCCTGCCAACTGGTCCTGCACAAGGCCCGCGATGGCCAGCCACTGCCCTTCGCGCAGGTCCACCGTGGTGGTCACGGTCCGGGTATTCAGTCCGGGGATGCCGTCCACCGTGTTCTCCGTATTCAGCGAGGTGATCGACGGGGCGACCACCAGCCGGATGCGGTCCTTGCCGAGGATGGTCGGGGTGAAGTTCAACGAGGTGCCGAAGCTGCGGAACTGCGTATTGACGCCCGA
>JBEKCP010000062.1:0-15582 GCA_050014815.1 Thermoguttaceae bacterium
AGATAGCGGACGAAGCCTGCCGCCAGGATCGCGCCACCGTCAAAGTCGAATCGCCGGAAACGGTCCAGTAACGACGTCGGCAAGCGATCTAGCTTGTTCGCGGTTGTGATGACCACCACGTTAGCGTGTTCAACCAGCCGGGTTTCTAATACCGTCTCCAGCATTGCCAGGGGGCGCTTGCCGGTATCTTCGAGGCGTTCGATGATCAAGCAATGCCAACCACAGGGCGCTGGGAGCGTGAACGGCGATTGTGGCCCGAACCAACGGACAACCGATGCAGAATTCATCTCGGCACCACAGATGGTGTACGAGGTGGGGTATGCCCCGTCAAAGCACCGTAATTCATTGGCGAGCGCGCGCGCCGCGCTGGTTTTCCCCGTGCCAGTCGGGCCTGCAAGGAGAACCGCGCACGGTCTGGGGTGCGCGACCAACTGCACCAACGACGGAATACAGGGTTGCCCGGTGATCTCGCGCAGGACGTAAGGCCGGTATTTTTCCGTCAGGGCAATCATTAGGTCTACCTCTTATCGCCAAATCGACGCCGCGGCCGCGCCAGAGTAAAAGGGCTGAGTATCGGGGGACGCGAACCGAATATGGGTGCATGCGCAATAACGTAACTTTCCCAGCCTACCATTATCGGTTCATGTCATGTCCCCTCCGCGACTCCCGACTCACCGCTAAAGACGCTCGAAAAAGCGACTACTTGAGGATATTCACGAGTCGTTGGCGTGTCAATCGAGTCGGGTGACGCCGCGAGCGACGCCTCCGCCGTCTGGGAGATCCCGCCGGGTGCAAATTGCGCTTTGCAATCTTTGTTTTGCCACGTGATAGCGTTGCAGACATTTATATGCCCGTTTACGGGCATTCCCGCCGAAGGCGGTATTAGGCCCGTGCTTTAGCACGGGTCGAAACGCCCCGTTTTCGCGCGTTTTTCCCGTCAGTCTCCCGTGCCCGCCGCCGGAGGCGGCGGGCACGGGAGACTGACGGGGGGTGGCGGCCCCAGCGTACCCGGCGTGAACGCCGGGTCTAATACCGCCTGCGGCGGAAAGGCTCGTGAACGAGCCTAACAACGTGCAACTTGCACCCGATGCCGCCGACGCAGTCGGCGGGCTTTTCTCCACCTTCATCCTTCCCCCCTCCGCCTTCACACCAGCCCCCAGCGCTTCCGCAGATACCACTCGGCGCTCAAGAGGCCGACCAGGGCGAGGAAGAAGGGCCACGTGTCCCAGAACGTCTTCTTCGTCTCCTGGCGGATTTCGAGGTAGGGCGCTTGCCGGGACAGTTCCCGGATCAACTCGGGCAACTGCTCCGGGGCGACAGTCTTTCCGCCGCTGGCCTGCGCCAGGTTCTCCATCGTGTCCCGGTCGGCGGCGGCGTTGTCCAACTCCAGGTCTTCGGGAGTGACGAAGAAGCGAGCCCGGGCGGTCTCCGGCAGCTTGCCCGCTTGCGTGGCCGTGACTTCGATGGTGTAGTCGCCCGGTGTTTGCGTGTCGCGGAAGGTGCCGCTGGTCTGCTCGTTCTGGCGGATCAGGAGGCCGGGGGACCGATCGCCCTTGGGGGGCCGGAGGATCTCGGCGCGGAGCTCGGCGTCTTTGGCGGGCTCGCCGCCGGGCCGCTGGGCGCCGACGGTGAAGTCGACCCGCTCGCCGGGGGCGAAGCGGCGGTTCTCCAGCCGGACCCAGACGTTGCCCTCGGCCGCCTGGTCCTTTCGGGAGAGCCAGAGGACGATCTGCCGCCAGAACCGCGTGTCGGCCGCTTCGTAACCCCGCATCCACCAACGCCAGGTGGAGTCGCCCGCGAAGGCCAGGACCCGGCCCTTGCCGTAGTTCTGCGTGACCAAGAGCGGCCGGGTCTCGTCGCCATCGGCATCGGCCAGGACGACGGCGCCGGGCGGGATTTTGAGGAACTTGTTGGCCCCTTCCAGGGGTGGCAGTTTGGCCCACACCGCCGCGCTCTGCTGCGGATCGGCGGCCAACATCAGGGCGAAGTGCCGCTGGCCCACCGGCGTGGGCCGCATCCGCAGGGGCCCGGCCAGGTGCAGGTCCTCGCGGATCGGGTCGTCCAGGCGCTGGCGATCGAAGCGGTCCATCACCACGGGGAGGACGTCGTCGAGGGCCGTGTTGTAGTAGCCGCCCGGCCCGAAACTGTGGAACCCGCCCAGCATGATCAGCCCGGCCCCGCGGTTGACCGTCTCGGCCAGGGCCTTCAACTCCGCCTCGGTGAAGGCGGTGTTGTCCACGTCGCCGAGGATGTAGACTTCATACTTGCCGGGCTGGAACAACTCGGGCAGGTCGGCCGGCCGGGCACCATCCGAAGGATGGGCACCGGCCGAAGGCCGGGCACCGGCCGAAGGATGGTCGCGGGGCTCGCGCGGGCTGAGTCGGATGGAATCGACCTTGATGTCGCGCGAGGCGTCCAGCGCCCAGCCGATGAACTTCTGCTCGACCCGCACCGCTCCCTCGATGTACAATACGCTCAGCCCGCCCTTCAAGACATCGACGAAGGTGCTGAGCTGGTTGTTCGTGGTTACGAGCTCGCCGGGCTGGGGCACGGCTTCGAGCGTAACCTTGTATTCGCCGGGCTGCTGGGGGACATAGGTCAACGTGACCGGCACCAGTTGCCCGTCCGTGCTGGCCTTGACGGTCTGCTGGGCCACGACCTCCATCTTGCCGGGCGTGGTCTCGAACCAAAGGCGGACGGGGATCTCGCGGTTGACGTAGCCGGTGATTTGGACCTCGCCCGTCACGGTGAGATCATTCTTTACGAACGGCCGCTCGGTGGCGAGCATCTGGCGAAGCGAGACGTCCTGGGCGGCGCCGGGCCCGCAAGACTGGCCGAAGACCACGGGGAAGACCGGGTCGCCCTGGTCGCGGAGTTTTCTGGCGACGGTTTGCACCGCGGTGTCGCGCGGGGCGACCGCCTGTTGGCGGCCGTCGCTCAACAGGACAATGCCCAGCACGCGTTTTCCGCCCTCTTGGCGGAGAACGTCGTCCAGGGCGGCGCCGATAGCCGTCTCGCGGCCTTCGGGGATCGCCGGGAGGGTGATCTTGCCGTCGCGGACCTCGGCCGGACGGGTCTCGGAGTCGAACGTATACGCCTTGATCTCGAAGTCGTTCCGCGCGAGGTCCCGCAGGGCGGCGGCCGAGTTCTCCAGCGCCCCGCGGAGGGCGTCAAAGCGGGTCTTGCCGCCCAGCGCGTCGCGGACCGACATGCTGCGGGTCTGGTCCAACAGCAAGACGAGGGTCGCCTTCTCCCTCTTCGCTTCGGTATAGACGAGCGTGGGACGGAGCATGGCCAGGATCAGGAGCCCGATCAGGGCCGCGCGGGCCGTCGCCAAGACGGCCCGGCGAGCCAACCCGACCCGATGCCGGCCCGGCCCTATCGCCAACAGCGCCAGCAGCAGCAGGCCGAGCACGGCCACCAGCGTATAGCTATCGGCGAGAGGATAAAAGAAAAGTTGCATCGTCGAGCAGAGGTCAGTTGTCCGTTGTCAGTTGTCAGTTGTCAGTCGTCAGTCGTCAGTTGTCAGTTGTCAGTTGTCAGTTGTCAGTTGTCAGTGCTCGGTACTCAGTACTCAGTACTCGGTACTCAGTACTCGGTACTCGGTACTCCGAAGCTAGTCAGTTGTTTCCAGTATTTCCATAGAACCGGTTGGCCACGACGTACTCCAGCGCCAGCACCGTCACGACGATGAGGATGAGCGTCGGGTAGAGTTCCCGTCCGACGCGGCCCAGGCTGACGTTGCGGTCGATCTGGTCGGCCGTGCGGGCCAGGCGGAAGGTGAACGGGCCGAACAGCTCGGTCAATTGCTTCTCCTCGATGCGATCGAGCCGGGTCTGCTCCGAAGCGAGGTTGACGCTGAAGCCGCGGTCCAGCCCCGCGGCCCGGCCGCCCCCCTCGACTTGGTAGTTGCCCGGCTGCTCGGCATAGCCGATCACAAGGTCCTGCCGCTGCGGGGTGAGGGTGGCCTTCACGCCGTCCGGGGCCGTCAGAACGTAAGTGTGCCGCCGGCCCTGGTCGTCCAGCGGCAGGGAGACGGTCTGCCCGGCGTAGTAGTTGAGTTGCTGTTGGCCGCCGCCCACCAGGTAGGTCATCATTTGACGGGCCAGGATCACGAACGGCCAGGGCTGGACCGTGGGGCCGACGCAGAGGAGGTTCCAGGAGTCGCGGGTGGGGGAATCGGAGATGGGCGTCGTCAGGACCAACACGCGGCCCGAGCCGACCGGCCGTTCCAAGAGGGCCGGCCTCCCGTCGGTGTACGGCAGCACCAACGCCACGCCCGGCGGCACGTCAACCAGGTCCCAATAGCGAAACACGGGAAAGGCGCTCCAGGGGGTCGAGGTGGCCCGCGAAGCAAACGCCTTGAGGATCGGGTGCTGGAAGTCCCGGGGCGCCAGGCAGTTGTCCCCGTCGCGCCGCGGCACCTGGACGTTGAGTTTGCCGGGCAGGAGCTGCTGGGCGACGGGATGATTGAAGGAATCGGCCGGCTCGGCGCTTCGACCGAGGAAAACCGCCAGGGAGCGGCCCGCCGACACGTAATCCGTCAGCTTCTGCCAAACGTCCGGGGCCAAGGGGGGCGGATCCAACAGGCACACCGCCGCGTACTTCTCCAGTGCCTGAGTGCCGAGGTCTTTGAACCGGACCAGTTGCACGTCGAACTGCGCCTGACCGCGCTTCCGCATCTCGGGCGGCGCGACGGCCCCGACCAGGTAGACGGCATGCTCCTGGACGGGCTCGCCGGCGGCGATCAAGAGCGGCCACGCCGGCCGGACCTCGAGGGTGAAGTACCGCACGTCGTCGGCCGCCAGGCCGTCTTGCCCGAGGATCCGCACCACGCCCTGGTGCGTGCCTCCCTCGAGAGAACCCAGCCGGAATTCGATGCTGCGGGCCTCGCCGGAGCGGAGCGAGACGGTCTGCTCGCGGCGTTTCTCGGCCTTGCCGCCGGCAGCGAGCATCTCCAGTTCGATCGTCCGCTGGCCCTCCGTGCCCAGACACGAGACGCCCGTCACGAGGTCCACGCTGCCGCCGGTCGAAAGGACCTGGTGCGAGAGGCGGAGGTCGCCCAGGGCGAAATCGGCCGGGTCCTTGACCCCGACGTCGATGACGTAGACCGAGACGCCGGGTACCTCGCCCAGCCGGTCCTGGAGCGCGGCGGCGGCGTCGGCCGGCCATGCGGCCCGCGACAGGTCCGTGAAGACGTAGATTTCCTTTCGGGGCAGGTCGCTTTGGGCGACCACGCGGGCGGCCTCGCCCACGACCCGCGCCAACGGCTGCGAGGCGCCGAGGATCCGGAGCCGCTCGATCCGCTCCCGGCTCAGCCCGCGGTCGGCGTCGAAACCCCGCGACACTAACCCGGTGTCCAATACGGCGATCTGGCTCTCGCGGGGCAACTGCTCGAGGAGCCAGAGACCGAGTTTGCGGGCGGCCTCCAGCCGGGTCTCTTTCTGGCGATAGTCCATGTGCGGCGCGGCGTCAAACACCAGCGCCGCGGCCACCGGCGATTCCTGACTGCCCAGAACGCCGGAGAGCTTGCCGGAGGACTCCAGGCTGGGGCGGGCCAGCGCCAGGGCCAAAAGCGCGATGGCTCCGGCCCGCAGCAGGAACAACAGCAAATGCCGCAGCCGCAGCCGCCGCTGGTTCGTATCTCGCCGCTTCTGGACGAACCGCAGGGCGGGGAATTCCAGCAGCTTGGGCCTCTGCCGCATCAAGAGGTGCAGCACGATCGGCACGGCCACCAGCGCGGAGCCCGCCAGAAGTGAAAAATGGACGAAGGTCATTGGAAAGGACAAAGGATGAAGGATCGATGCGAAGCCGCAAGCGGCGTCTGCCTCGAAATCTCAAATCGCAAATCTCAAATCCAAAATCTAAAATCCCTACCCCCGCGTCGCCCGATTGACCAGGTACTCCGTCAGCGCGCGGTCGAACTGCATGCTGGTGTCCAGCGGGACGTAGTCGATCCGGGCCTGCGCGCACTCCCGGCGATACGTGGCGCGGAACGCCTCGATCTCGGCCAGGTAGTCCCGGCGGAACCCGTCGGCGTCCAGGGCGAGACGCTGGTGCGTTTCAGGGTCCTCCAGCTCGACCATGCCGGCGAAGGGGAAACGGACCTCGGCCTCATCCAGGATGTGAAACACGATGACGTCGTGCCCGCCGTGCCGCAGCCGATAGAGGGCGTCGAGGATCGGCTCCGGTTCGCCCAGCAGGTCGGAAAAGAGCATGACCAGGCTGGCGTGCCGGAGCATGGCCGCCACCTGCACGAGACTTTGGGCGATGTCCGTCTCGCCCTGGGGCCGGAGCGTGGCCAGCATCGACAGCACGTCGGCCAGGTGGCTCCGCCGCGTCCGCGGCCGCAGACTGTTGCGGATCTTCCGGTCGAACGTCAACAGGCCCACCGGGTCCTGCTGCTGGATCATCAAGTAGCACAAGGCGGCCGCCAGGCAGATGGCGTACTCGAACTTGGTCAGCTCGTGCCGGTACGTGTAACCCATCGACCGGCTCAGGTCCATGACCAGGTAGCCGGTGACGTTCGTCTCCGCCTCGAACTTCTTGATGTAGTACTTGTCGGTCTTCGCGTAGATGAGCCAGTCGATGTCCTTGGGGTCGTCGCCCGGCGTGTACTTGCGGTGCTCGCTGAACTCGACCGAGAAGCCGTGCATGGGGCTGGCGTGCAGGCCGTGCAGGAACCCCTTGACGATGAACTGCGCGCGGAGGTCCAGCCGCTTGATCTGGCGGATGACTTCGGGTTTCAGGTAGCGTTCGGCGGACGGCATGGGGGGATTTGGGGATTTGGGGATTTGGGGATTTAGGGATTTAGGGATTTGGGGATTTGGGGATTGCAGCGGACGGGAGTTGCTCCTACAAAAGTGCGACGTCAGCCCTCCGATCCGTCTGCCCGCCAGTACCAAAGGTCCAAATGGACACGCGAGCAGCCTTTTCGTTGGGCGACCTGACGCGCAAACGCTTGGTATTTGGCAGAGACCTCCGGTTCAAGTCGAATAATGGTTTTCCAGGGAGGAAGCGAGGTCCCTCCTTCCTCCTTACGGAGTCCAATCGCGACAAAGCTGTCGAGCGGGACTTCCAGAAATGGTTCGGTAACGCCCAGATGATAGTGCTCGCATAAAAAGCGATTGTAGAGGGCGCCGCGCAAGAAGATATTCAAGAATTTGCGTGCGGCGCCCCAACTCTTGCGGGGAAGCTTGTCACGGCATTCGATCGTCCTCCTGTCGAGAACGTACTGAAATGCGTCCTCGGAATCTCCAGCGAACTGCCGAAGGTCAAGGTGCATCAGGAAGTCCCGGGCCGCTTTGACCGTTCCTGTGCCCATGCAACGCGCAGTAGATGCTCCGACAGAGCCGCCCGCTTCAAATCTCTGAACAAGCTCGACAAAATCCTGTTGAGATGACATGCTTGCGCCTTCAAACCATGTCCGCGGCGGCGGGCCAAATCCCCAAAACCCTATTTGCGTTTCGTCGCGACCTTGCCAACCAGTTTCCGCCGGAGGCCCCCCAGCATTCTGCCGGTGCTGTCGCAGAGTTGCGTCAGGGTGGCCATGGTAGTTGCGTCAAGGTAGTGCAGGTCTTGAGCCACGGCCAACAAAGTCTCCAATTCTGCCAATGATCCGTGTGCAATGACGACGTAGCGAACGAACTCTTTGGTCGTTCCGCGCGTGTGCCCTTCCGCGATGTTGGCCGGGATCGAGACTGCCGCCCGCTGCAATTGGGAGGACAATCCGAACGCCTCTTCCCTCGGAAACGTTCGGGTGAGCCTGTAAATCTGCCGGACTAGCTCCATGCCATTCTGCCACACCTGGAGCTGCCGGTAATTGCTCGCCGCCATACGCGGGCCCCAAATCCCCAAATCCCTAAATCCCTAAATCCCTAAATCCCTACTTCTCATACTTCGGAATCACCGGCGGCGGGGTCTCCCGCACCAGCCGCTGGATCAGGTCCTCATTCGTCATGCCCTCGGCCTGGGCCTGGAAATTGGTGCTGATGCGGTGCCGCAGCACGGGGATGGCGATCCGCTGCACGTCTTCGATGGCCACCGAGAAGCGGCCGTCCATGGCGGCCAGGGCCTTGCCGCCGTGGATGAGGAACTGTCCGGCCCGGGGCCCCGCCCCCCAGTCCACCAGCTCCTGGATGAACTTCGGGGCGGACGGGTCCTTCGGCCGCGTCGCCCGGACCACCCGCGACACGTATTGCACGATATACTCGCTCACCGCGACCTTGCTCACCAGGCTCTGCAGGTTGATGATCGCCTTGCCGGAGAGCACCTTGCGGACCTCGACTTTCTCGCTCCGGGTGGTCTGGGCCAGGATCCGCTCCTCCTCGTCGATCGACGGGTAGTCCACCTTGATATTGAACATGAAGCGGTCCAACTGGGCCTCCGGCAGCGGATAGGTCCCTTCCTGCTCGATCGGGTTCTGGGTGGCGATCGTGAAGAAGGGCTCCGGCAGCGCGTAGGTCTTCTGCCCGACCGTCACCTCCCGCTCCTGCATCGCCTGCAGCAAGGCGGCCTGGGTCTTGGGAGGCGTCCGGTTGATCTCGTCGGCCAGGAGGATGCTGGTGAAGACGGGTCCCTCGACGAACCGGAAATCCCGCCGCCCCTTTTCGTCCTCTTCCAGGACGTTGGTGCCGGTAATGTCCGAGGGCATCAGGTCCGGGGTGAACTGGATCCGCTTGAACGGCACGTCGAGGATCTTGGCCAGCGTGCTGACCATGAGCGTCTTGGCCAGCCCCGGTACGCCGACCAGCAGGCAGTGCCCCCGCGTGAAAATGGCCGCGAATATCTGTTCGATGACGTCGGCCTGCCCGACAATCACCTTCTGCAGCTCCTCCTGCATCAGCCGGCGGTGTTGGCTGAACTCCAAGAGCACGTCGCCGAGGCTGCGGGGCTTGGCGGCCGATGCGGAGGTCGTGGCGGAACTGGGCGTGGTGGACAACGGAAATCCCTTATACTATCTGGTAGACGGCTAATTCGTTTCTGTTGCGGAAGAGGGGACGCGGTACAGTTGTTTCCGCAACAGACCAATACCTATTCTATCGCAAGGGCGCGGAAAATGAGAGTCTTGGCCATCGCGGCGGTCGGCCTTGGGGTTCTGTTTGGCCCTTTGGTAACGGTTGTGCGGGCGGACTTGTCGCCGGAGGATGTCCGTGCCGCAATCGACCGGGGGGTTGGCTACCTCAAGGGGACCCAAAAAACCGACGGGACCTGGGCCGACTACATCGGCCAGCCCGCCGGCATCACCTGCCTCGCGACCCTCGCCCTGCTCTCGGCGGGCGTCGACCCGCACGACGAGCACGTCCAGCAGGCCCTCAAGGCGATCCGCCGGCTCCGTCCCCAGACCACCTACGTCGCCTCGCTCCAGACCATGGTCCTTTGCCGGGCCGAGCCGGAAAAGGACCAGGTCCTGATCGGTCGGAACGTCGACTTTCTGGAGCAGACGCAGCTTCGAGACGGGCTCCGCCCCGGCGCGTGGTCCTACCCGGGCCATCCGGTCGGCAGCGGCGACAACTCGAACAGCCAGTTCGCCCTGTTGGCCCTCTACGAGGCCCAACGGGCCGACGAGGCAGGCCGCATCCGCATCCAGGTCCATCGCGAGACGTGGGAGCGGGCCAAGGCCTACTGGACCGGCGCCCAAAACGCCGACGGCTCCTGGGGTTACTACAAACCCCTGCCCGGCACCGGCAGCATGACCTGCGCCGGAATCTCCTCGCTGGTGATCGCCAGCGACGTCATCCACCAGCCCGACGCCCGGGTCGCCGGCGACAGAATCGACTGCTGTGGGCGGGCCGAAGACCAGGACCACGACCGGGTCCAGGACGCCCTGGAGTGGCTCCGCCGGAACTACACGATCGAGTCGAATCCCGGCCAACGCGGCGATCTCTGGCACTATTACTTTCTCTACGGCCTGGAACGCGCAGCCCGCTTGACCAACCGCCGGTTCATCGGCAACCACGACTGGTACCGCGAGGGGACGGCCTACCTTATCCAAACGCAGGACATCACTTCCGGTTTCTGGAAAGGTCGGGGCCACGCGGAAGAAGACGAGCACACCGCCACCAGCCTCGCCCTGCTGTTCCTCTCCAAAGGGCGGCGACCTATCCTCCTGGCCAAGCTCAAACACGGCCGCGGCGAAGACTGGAATTCTCGCCGCAACGACATCAACAATCTCACCATCTATGTCGAGTCGCAGTGGAAGCGGGAACTGTCCTGGCAGATCGTCGATCTGAAGGCGGCCGGCGTGGACGACCTGCTCCAGGCCCCCGTCCTCTACTTCTCGGGCAACGAGAGCCCGCTGCCCCCGTCCCCCGAGCGACAGCAGGAACTCGCACAGAAACTCCGCGATTACCTGGATCGCGGCGGCTTCCTGCTGGCGGAAGCGGATTGCTGCTCGGCGGGGTTCGACGCGGGGTTCCGCCAGCTCATGCGGCTGGTGTTTCCTGAAGAGGAGTATCGCCTGAAGGTGCTCGACCCCTTGCACCCGGTCTGGCATGCGGAGCAGCGGGTCGCGGCGGACCAGTTGCGGCCCCTCTTGGGGATCGACTTCGGCTGCCGCACCAGCGTCGTCTATGCCCCGGCCGATTCCGCCGGCGGACCTCGGCCTTCCTTATCGTGCCTCTGGGAGCTGTCGCGGGCTGGGCGAGATGCGAAGTATAGCGATTCGGTGCAGGCACAAATCGACGCCGCCCGGGCATTGGGCGTCAATATCCTCGCCTACGCAACCAACCGCGAAATACGGCCGGGCGAGGACAGGGCCTTCGGCCCAACGGGACGGGGCCGCACCGACAAGGTCGTCCGCGGCCGGCTGGAGGTGGCCAAGCTGAAGCACCCGGGCGGGTGCGATGCGGCGCCCCGGGCCCTGGCCAACCTGATGGAAGCAGCCAGCCGGGAGTTGAAGACCCGCGTCAGTCTCCACCCAGTCCTCCTGGATATCCGCGACGACGCACTTTTCGACCACCCGGTCGTCTTCATGCACGGTCGCAACGCGTTTCGGCTGACCGTCGAGGAACGAGCGAGGCTGGGGACGTACTTCAAGCGCGGCGGCCTGCTGTTTGCCGACGCCATCTGCTCCAGTCCGGCGTTCATCGAATCGTTCCGCCGCGAGGTGTCGGCAATCCTTCCCAAGGCCCCCCTGGAGCGGATCGCGGCCAACGACCCGCTCTGGACGACCAAGTACGGCGGGTTCGACCTCTCGACGGTGACACGCCGCGATCCGCAGCCGGGGAGTGCGTCGGGGCCGTTGCGGGCCGTGCTCCGCAAGGTCCCTCCCGAGTTGGAGGGGGCCAGGCTCGACGGCCACTTCGCCGTGATCTTCTCCCCCTACGACATTAGTTGTGCCCTGGAAAAGCACGACTCGCTGGAGTGCCGCGGCTACACCCGCGAGGACGCGGCTCGCATCGGCCTGAACGTCCTGATCTATGCCACGCGGCAGTAGCCCAGGGAAGCGAGGGATTGGGGATTGGGGATTGGGGATTGGGGATTGGGGATTGGGGATTGGAAAAGCCCCGCGACTGCGTCGCGGGGGTGCCCGCGTCGCGGGGGTGCGAGATCGCGTTTTCCAGCCACTGCCTGACGGCGCAAAGAAAGAGCCGGACCTGAACCAGGTCCGGCTTGGGTCTTTTTGGAACTTCAATTCGGGCCCAACAGGGCAGGGCCCATTGCTCGGGGGCCATCGACCGTCAGTTCTCGGCCCAAAGGCCGATCGGGCGGTCAGGCCCCCCGATCCACTGGCTCTCAGGTCGTCTTCGGGGCCGGAGGAGCCGGGGGAGCCGCGCTGGGGGACGGGGCCGGGGCCGGGGCCGGAGCCGCGGCAGGGGCCGCCGGGCCACTCGGAGCGCAGCACGCCGGAGCGGCGCAGCACGCCGGAGCAGCGCAGCACTTCGGAGCGCAGGTCTTCGGGCAGCACGTGTTCCGAGAGAACAGCCGCAGATGGCGGCACTTCGGGGCGCACGTGTCGCAGGCCGGAGCGCAGCACTTCGGAGCGCAGGCAACCGGGGCGCAAGGCGCCGGAGCGCAGGCCGCCGGGGCGCAAGCCGCCGGGGCAGCGCAGCACTTCGGAGCGCAGGTCTTCGGGCAGCACGTGTTCCGGCTGAACAGCCGCGGACGGCAGCTCTTCGGAGCGCACGTGTCGCAGGCCGGAGCGCAGCACTTCGGAGCGCAGGCCGGGGCGCAGGCCGCCGGGGCGCAAGGCGCCGGAGCGCAGGCCGCCGGAGCGGCGCAGCACGCCGGAGCGGCGCAGCACTTCGGAGCGCAGGTCTTCGGCTCACAGGTCGACCGGCAGCAGCGGTGGCACCGCTTGGGGCAGCAGGTCGACGGGGCAGAACAATCAGCGGCCGGGGCCGCGCAGCAGGCCGGGGCGCAGCAGTCGCTCGCCACCGCCACGTTGGCACTGCCCATCAGGGCGATGCCGAGCACCGCGACAAACAGCGCGATGCAAAGAACATACATGCGATTCATTCGAGAAACCTCCTACTTACAGGTACCGTAGCGTTGAGAAACTCTCACTCGCGCCGTCACTGGTTACTTCCTCCCCAACCCTGACGGCCTCCAGCCGGGGAGACAAGCTTACACACTGTGCACCACTCAACCGCAACCGCCTTGCTCCCCTGTTCGAGCCGCCAGCGCGGTCTTGTGGTTTCAACTGCACAGCTTCGACCGCTTAAGCTAGCATAGTTGAACTAGTTGTCAACCCGGGGGAGCCGGAAAAATAACCGTCCTGGGCCGACTCGGCGTTTTGGGAGCACTCTAACGTTGTTAGGGAAGTTTACAACATAAACCCCGCCCTTCAAGCCCCAGGCGCAAAAAAAAGGGGAGGGCCCAAAAGTCGGGCTCCTCCCCATGAATTATTCTAAGTGTCTCTAATAAAATAACTTACGCCGTAGGCACCCCAGACGACATTGCCCCCCACTGTGGGTAAATCACCCTAGAATTGCCACGGGCGAAGGCATCCCTGGGCGAGCCGAAAACCGTCCATTCCCCCCGAACTAACGACGCATCGGATCCTCCAGAATTTTCCCCCCGTCTTTGCTGGATTTCTCCGTTTGCCGATTTTCTCGCCGTGCAATCTCCTCGCGGAGCCACTCCTGTTTCTGCGTCATCTCGTCCGGCTTCTCGAAGTCCAGCAGCAAGGGGTCCTCTCCCTCGAATACGACCGCCGCGACCCCGCCAACCCGCCAGCCCTCCGCCTCCCGGCGGCAGACCCAGATGGCCCGGTCGGTCCGCGGCTTGCCCGACTCGTCCAGGTCGGTCCAGGTGCAGTTGACCCGTGCGATGTCGTCTCCCACGGTTGTCACCTCGCCGACCTCGAATTTGGCCGTATCGCTGGCCGGAGGCGTCGGGCTTCGACCCGACTCGACGGCCTTTTGCCGGGCAACGGCCGTCAGGAGACCCATCGCGTGTTCGTCGTTACCCGTACGAATAGCATCCAGGAATTGAGAGACGGTCGCGGCCGGGTCCGCCGAGTCGGCTTGACCCGCCGCCGAGCCGGCGCCCGCCGGCTGTCCTCCCGACTTGCCGCATCCGCTTAACGCCACTCCCAAGATGACCGAACCGACCAACCAAACGCCGTGCGATTTCATGTGCAATCCTCCCTGCATCTGGACCGCCTTGGGATCCGGTCCCAAGATGGGGGGAGTGTCGCAAGAATGGCGATTCAGGTCAAGAGCAGACGGGAAAACTAAGGATGAAGGATAAAGGAGGAAGGAGGAAGGCCAACGGCGGGCAAGCCCGCCCGCTAAACGGCTCCGCCTTCATCCTTCATCCTTTATCCTTCCTCCTTCTCTTCCTACCCCGCCCCAACCCCCCGGTCAAACGCCTCCTGGTCCCGCTGATAGACCGCCAGCACCGACTCGAACGTACCGCTGGAAATCTTCCAGACCGGTTCCTGGTCGCTGTGGGCGTTGCAATGCGTCGTCAGAAGGCGGTACATGAACTTGAACAGGTGGCGCGGCACCCGGAGTGTCGCCATGGCATCCTTCAGACGGCGATCGTCGATCGTCGCCTCGAAGAGATCGGGCAGCGCGGGGGCGGTCTTCCCCTCGGCGGCACACGCCCGGAGCCGGGCGGCGGCCAAATCGTAGAGCGATTGGCCGGTCCAAGCCAACGATCGGATGAGGTTCTGCTTGTCCAGCCGGGCTCGCTGGTGGAACTCCGGCGCCTGCCGGTCCAACTGCCGTTCCAACTCGATCGGCAGGAGCAACTTCAGCCCCATGCCCGGATGCTTCAGGAACTTGTTGTCCAGCATCGGCCAGACGAGGGCCTGCATCAATTCCGTGGCGCCGGTAATGAGGTAGGGCTCGTCGACGCGGTCGACCAGGACGAGGATTCCGTCCAGATGGAGGGCCCGGAGGACCCCTTGGAGCTTCGCCAGGAGCTCGTAGCGGTCGTCGGTGCGTTGGGCCAGTGGGGCGGGCTGGCCGACCAATTGCGATGCCGGAAAGCCCAGCAGAATCCGCTGAAGGATCCGCCAGTTGTGATTGAGCACCGGCACGCTGCGTACGATCCTGAGCGCATGCCAGGCGACCTTCAGCCACCGCCAGGCCGCGGGGCCCCAGCCGGCGGCCATGGCCAGCCACGGCCATATATGGCCCAGCCAGTGCCAGTCACGCCAGACGACGGAGGCCAGCACGCAGAGCGTCACGAGCACGCCCAGCCCGATATCCCACCTGGCCCACCAGTTCGGCCATCGCAGTCGCTTGCGGAGGCGGCGCCAGCGGATCACCGGGCTCTGGGCTGTGGATTGATCGTAGTAGGCGGCCAGGAGGAGCACGTCCCGCCCCTGCGAGCGGTCCAGCAACTCCACCGGCAGCGGCTCGTCGCGGGCGGCCGGGTGCCGGGCCTGGCGGGCCTCCAGGATGCGGTCGACCAGTTGCGTCACGCCCAGCGACAGGATCGAGTCGATATGGTCCCACAACCGCCACTGCCCCAGGACATGATCCATTCGCCGCCGCCACCGCGAGAACCGCTCGCGAAAGCGGTCGAGGAAAGGATTGAAATCGTCGTATTGGACGACGAACACCTGGTGGTCGGGGTGCTCCGCGTTGAAGTCGGTCAGGCGGCGGACCATCTGCAGCCGCAGGGCCGTCTTGCCGGAACCCTTCTCGCCGAACACAACCGACGTCGCCGGCTCGGTCGGATCGCCGTAAATCTTGTCCCACGCGGGATGAAAGACCGTCCGGATGCAGCTCCCCTTGAAAACAAGGTCGGTCTGGGCATCCTCGTCGGCGAAAGGATTGGTCGCTACCGAGTGGTGGTCGAGAAACTGCTGAATCTTCATTGCCGCAATAGCACCAAGAGGAAAACGACTATCAGAATCGCCACGGCGACTGTCAACACCGCGATGACGGTGAACTGGCTGGCGCTGGGGCCGTGGTGGACCTTCGGACGATGCGGGTGCCCAGCAACGGTCGTCGGCGGGGGCGCTCCCAGCGGCGTCTCCAGCGGCGAGGCGGACCAGTCCTCCTTGAGCTGGGGGAAGACGCTGCCGGCTTCCTGCCAGTCCCGCCAGCCTTCGCGCCAGACGAGACTATCGGCGCTGAGCCGCCCCTCGGCCAGCCACCCCTGCATGAGAGTGCCGGCGGC
>JBEKCP010000063.1:0-15503 GCA_050014815.1 Thermoguttaceae bacterium
GGCTTGTACGCTGCCGGCGAGCCTTTGACATCCCAAGAGGGGGTTGTATAATGCACGTTCCGCGGGCTGGATGCCCGCAGGGGATTCTGGCTTGCCCCCCCGGCTTGGGACAAGAACCTGCCCGAATCTCGCTAGATCGGGGGGGATAACCCGTTTGTTCGGGGGATTTCATCCGGCCCCCAAGTATATTAGGATACTACAGTAGCCTCCGTAACTGGTGCGGAGCGACGTTCCTTGGAGACCCCCATGAGCATTCGACTTCTTATCTGCGACGACCACCAAGTCATTCGGACCGGGCTGGCGACCCTGCTGGCGGGAACGGAAATCGAAATCGTCGGCGAGGCGGACAGCGGCAAGGAGGCACTCCGCCTGGCGCAGAAACTCAAGCCCGACATCGTCCTGCTGGACATCCGTATGCCGGACGGCGACGGGTTGTTGACGTTGGAGAAGCTGCGGGCCAAGGCGCCGGAGTGCAAGGTCGTGATGCTGTCGACCTACGACAATCCGACGTATATCGCCCGGGCCGTCGCCCTGGGCGCCAGCGACTACGTGCTGAAGGGCTCGTCGCGCGACAACATCGTCGCAACCATCGTGGCCACGGCGCGGGGGGAGTCGCCCAGCTCCACCGGCGAGCTGAAGAAGATCGCCGGCACGATGAAGGTCCGGCAGGTGGTCGACGACGACGACGTGCCGTTGACGCAGCGCGAGACGCAGGTGCTCCGCCACGTGGCGCTCGGGCTGAGCAATCGCGAGATCGGCCGCTCGCTGGAGATCAGCGTCGAGACGGTCAAGGAGCACGTCCAGAACATCCTGCGGAAGATCGCCGTGAGCGACCGCACCCAGGCCGCCGTTTGGGCCGTCCGCAAAGGGCTGGTCTAGCGATCCACGACGACCACGCGGACGTCGCAGACGTTGGTGTGCGTCGGCCCGGTCTTGATCAACCCGCCGATCGGCTCGAAGAAATGATAGGCGTCGTTTCGGGCGAGGAAATCGGCCGCACGGAGGCCGCGGCGGCGTGCGCCGTCGATGATCGTGGCGTCGACCAGGGCCCCGGCGGCGTCGGTCGGGCCGTCTTCGCCGTCGGTGCCGGCGGATACGAGCGCAATCTTCGCCGCGCCGTCCGCCAGAGGGCCCAGGGCCGCCAGGGCCAACTGCTGGTTCCGGCCGCCGAGCCCGCGGCGCGACGCCCCGACCAACCGCACCACCGGCTCGCCGCCGCTGATGAGGCAGTTGGGGCCGGGGCCGGAGCCCATCGCAAGCGCCGTTTCGGCCAAGCGCCGGCCGACTTCTTCAGCCGGTCCTTCCGAACGCCGCGCGGAGATCATGGCGCAGGAGTAGCCCCGGCGCTCGGCCTCGATGCCCGCCGCATCGACCGCGGTCGCGTTGTTGCCGATCACGAGATTCGTTACGCGGCATTGCGGACGTGCCGCCGGGAGGCTGCCGCGGCGCCGCAAGCAATCGAAGACCCGGGCCGGGATGCCCGCGCGGGCCGCCCCGTATTTCTCCAGCACGGCCAGGGCGTCCGCCGGCGAGGCCGGGTCCTCGACAGTCGGACCGGAGGCGATCAAGTCCAACGGGTCGCCCAAAACGTCGGAGATGATGAGCGCGAGCAGCCGGCCGGCTCGGCAAGCGCGGGCCAGCCCGCCCCCCTTGATCCGGCTGAGCTGCTTGCGGACGGTATTGAGATCCTCGATGTTGGCCCCCGCGGCGCTGAGGTGCCGCGTGACGGCCAGCTTGTCTTCCAGCGAGAGGCCATCGGCCGGGGCGGGCAAGAGCGCCGAACCGCCCCCTGAGATCAGCGCCAGGCAGAGATCCTCCGGCCCCAGCCCCTGGACCAGTTGAAGGATCTGCTCCGTGCCGGCCACGCCGTCGGCGGTCGGCTCGTTGACCCCGGCAGGTCGTGCCGCATGGAGATGGACGCGTTTAGCGGCGGGGCTTGCCCCGCGTTCTTGGACGCAATCCGCCGGTACGTTGACCCAGCCGGCAAGCTGCTTGGCGGCAAGGATCGCCGGTCCGAGGGCGCCCTCCAGGGCGGCGGCCATGCCGGCGCCCGCCTTTCCCGCCCCCACCACCACGATCCGCCGTATTTCGTCCAGCGGGACCGGCTCGTCGCCGACGACGAGTCGCCGGCCATCGACGCGGACCGCCTCCCGCACCAGCCGGTCGGAGCGGACGGCATCGAGCCCGGCGTGCCAGATGGCCAGGGCGTCGCCGCGGAGGCTGTCGGGGGCCTTGGGCATTGCGTTACTCCGCTCCTGCGGACCTCACCCGCAAACACCCGAGCCACATCTGTTCGCTGTCGAGGATCATCTGGCCCAGGCCGTTGGGCGCGGCGGCGCGAAGCACCAGCCCGATCATCATCGCCTGGCCGCGGAACTTCAAGGCCCCCGCCGCCGAGGACCAGGGAGTGCCCTTGCCGCAATCGCCGGGCAATCGGGCATTGGCGAAGAAGGCGCGGGCGAACCCCCGGACGGCCAACTGCGGCGGCCACCGCCGCACCAGCGGCTCGTCCAGGGCCACGACGCTGCCCAGGGCGGGCACGAGGGCATCGAGACATTCCCCGAGAGATGCGGGAGGCGGAAGCCCGCGGCCCCGGCCGGCCGGCGCCAGGACCACGGCCGCCAACCGCACCGGAAGGCCGTAGAACTCCAGCACCGGCCCAGCGGTGCGCGGCCCGGCGTCGTGGAGCGACGAGACGTCGATCCCCAATTGCTGTGCGGCCGGGAGGGCCACCGGCCTCCGCCGGCGAAGCAGCCGCCACAGGATGACGAGCACGAGGAGCCCGACGACTGCGGCCACGGCACTGGCGACGGGAGGAAGCCAGCCCCAGGCATCCTGGATCTTGCGGATGAACTCAACCATGCCGGCTCACTGTGATTTGGAACATACCAAAACCCCCGGACGCAGTCCGGGGGCTTTTCGGGCTCAACAGTTCCAAAGCCCCCGGACTGCGTCCGGGCGTTATGGGAAGCGAAAATCGGCTCGACCCACTACTTGCCGCCCGCCGCCGGGCGGCAGTAGGCCATCGACAGCAGGGCATACCCGGTGACCAGGTTGGGATCCGCTTCGAGCCACCGGGTGTCCTCGTTCGTCCAGGAGCCGTTGGCGCGCTGCCGGCGGAGGAGCTCGGCGAGGAGTTCCTGCCGCCAGTCGTGCTTGACGCCCTTGGCGTCCTCGACGAGCGTCAGGCCGGTGGCGGCCAGGGCCTTGGCAAACGTGTGGTAGTAGTAATAGAGGCCCGAGGGGCCCATGCCCGGATTCGTCGCCAGCCCGTAGTGCATCTGGGTCCATTTCACGGCGGCCTTGACGCGGGGATCGTCGGCCTTCACGCCGGCGTAGATCATGCTCTTCAGCCCGGCATAGGTCATCGAGCCGTAGCTGCGGAGTCCGCCTTCGGGCGTTTTGCCGGCGAAACTCTCGCCGCCTTCCGCCGGGGTGTAGTAGAAACCGCCGCGATCGTCTTCGCCAGCCTTGGCCGCAAACGGGGTGGTATTGGCCTCCGATTCGAGGTTCTGGCACCGCGAGACGAACACGAGTGCCCGCTTCATGGCCTCGTCGTCCGGGGAGTTGCCGGCCGCCTTCAGGGCGTCGATCAGGAAGCTGGTGTTGGAGAGGTCGGGCCGCTTGTGCTTGCCGTAGCCGCCGCCGCCCCAGCGGGGATCGCTCTTGTCGATGCCGCGGCCCTCGCCCCACTGGGTCGCCTTCAGGTAGCCGTCCGCCGCCTTGATGATCTTGTCGTACCGGTGGTCCTTGTTGGCCTCGGCAAAGCACATCAGCGCCAGCGAGGTCTCGTAGTTCTGGTAGTCCGATTTCGGGGCGAAGATGCCGCCGTCCGGCTGGACCAGGCCTTCGAGGTACTTCAGGCTCCTGGCCACCAGCGGATCGTCCGGGCTGAGGCCCTGTCGCAACAGGGCGGTCGTGACCACGGAGGTGACGCCCGATCCGGCGAACTTGCTGTAGGTGCCGTCGGGGGCTTGCCCCTTGGTCTTGAGGTACTCGACGGCCCGATCGACCGCCGTCTGATAGGCACGGGCGTCCACGGCGGGGTTGGCGGCCGGTTCATCTGCGATGGCTGCGGTCGCGACCAGGAACACCGAGAACACGATGGTTTGCGGAAAACGTTTCGATAGCATGGTCTCCCTCCTCTAATGGCCTTGTCTGGTTTCGCCCGTGGCGCTTGACAAAGTGCCGTCTTTGGGTTCCTCCACAATCTCCACAGGTACAGGCGTTTCGGATTGGCTGTTGGCCGGTCTTTTTCGCATCAGGTCGATGATGCCGAGAATGCCGCCGATGAAACCAGTCATGCGAAGAACACCAACGGCTAAATACAGTTCTCGGGACGTGCCGGGCTGAATTTGTAACCCAAGGAAGTAGAGGACACCGGCAGCGGCCAGAACGGCCCCGCGCGGTCCCTTCCTTGAAAGGACGTAGAATCCAACGAGGGCGGCAACGACCGCGACGGCGGCAATGCCCAGACCGATCTTCCCGAAGGTGTCCATGCGGAACCTCTCAGTACGCCGAATCGCCTACCGACGTGTTATGGAACGACGGCGAGGATTTCATCCTCGCTCATGATGAGCAGTTCTTCGCCGTTGATGACCATTTCGGTCCCGGCATAGCGTTCGAACAGGACGCGATCGCCCTCCGAGACCTGGTGTCCAACCCGGTCCCCATTGGGCAGCAACCGCCCGTCGCCGACCGACAGCACGCGCCCCTGCCGCGGTTTCTCGCGGGCCGTATCCGGCAGGACGATCCCGCCGACAGTCGTCGGTTCGGCGTCGAGCCGCTTGACGACGACCTTTTCGCCCAACGGCACCACTTTCATGTTGGAGACTCCCATTCCAGCCAAGCTTGAACCTTCTATTTTCGCATGGGCGTGCGGTGCGGGCAAGATGCCCCTGCCGGCCCGGGACAATCCTGTAGGTTATGCTTTAGCATGACATCCGCCCATCAGTTATACTGGAGCATAGCCTGCGAGTGCCGCATGAGGAACGCTGCAAGTTATTACATATCAAAGGGTTGTGGCTACATCGAGCGGCCCGGTGCGGCGGGAGCGTGGACGGCCCTCGCGTGCCGACACTCGATGGCGACGGTCCTGCTGACGCTGTTGGCGGTCCTTGGGCCGGAGCGACCCGCCCACGCGGCGGCGGCAGACCCCGGCCGCGGGCCAGGCAGCGTCGAGCTGGACGTCCACTCGGACTACTCCCACATCCGCGTCAAGCGGCTGGGGAACGTCCGGTCGCTCTACTTCGTTCGACAAGGCGGCGAGGAGGCGCTGGAGACCTCGCTGAACCTCACTCGCCCGTACGAAATGATCGTGCCGTACTCCCGCTTCATGTTCGCCAGCTACCTCTTCCAGCCGAAGCAGCAGAAGGTGCTGATCGTGGGGCTCGGCGGCGGGGCCATGGTCCACTTCTACCGGCACCATGATCCCGAGGTCGGCGTCGAGGCCGTCGAGATCGACCCTACGGTAGTGGACATCGCCGACCGCTACTTCCACATCCGCCCGGAGAAGAACATTCGCATCATCACGGGCGACGGCCTCCGCTACGTCCGGGAGACGAAGTCCCGCTACGACGTGATCTGCCTGGACGTCTTCTTGAAGCCTTCCGCGGACACGGACCCGACCGGCGTGCCGTTGCGGCAGAAGACCGTCGAGTTCTACAAGGCCCTGCAGGAGAAGCTTGCGCCGGAGGGCGTGGCAGCCGTCAACCTGAACGTCCACGCCGGCACGCCCGACGACCTGGCGGTGCTCCGCGCGGCGTTCCCGCAAGTCTACGTTTTCCGGGTGCCCGGCGGCAATCTTGTGGTCGTCGGATCGGCGGCCAAGCCGCGGCTCGACATGACCGTGCTCCGGCAGCGGGCCGCGGAGGCGGACCGCCGGCTCAAGGCGACGTTCGCCTTCCCCGAGCTGCTCACCGCGCTGGAGCGGTGAGTAGCCTTGCGCGTCGAACTCCTACGGCAAGCGTGAGCAGCAGGTGCCGGCGGTGCGGATCTTGGAAGGGGCGGAACATCACTTCTTCGCCAACTCGGCTTCGATGACCTTCAGGACTTCGGGCGCGTCGGGCGTGGTCTTTGGAGCGAATCGGGCGACCACTTCGCCGCTGCGGCCGATCACGAACTTCTCGAAGTTCCAACTGATCTTCCCCGCGCCCGTGGGCCGGGTGTCCAATGCGGTCAGGTACTTGTAGAGAGGGCAGGCCCCGTCGCCGTTGACCTCGATCTTGGCCAGCAGCGGGAAGGTCACGCCGTAGTTGACCGTGCAGAACTTCTGGATCTCTTCCGCCGTCCCGGGTTCTTGGTGCAGGAACTGGTTGCACGGGAACCCGAGAATCACCAGGCCGTCCTTCTCGTACTTATCATTGAGGGCTTGAAGCTGCTTGTACTGTGGAGTCAGGCCGCACTTGCTGGCGACGTTGACGACCATCACCACCTTGCCCTGGTACTTGGCCAGGTCTACCTCCTTGCCGTCGAGCGATTTCATCTTGAAGTTGAGGGCGGCGGGCTTGTCGGCGGCGGCAGCAACGCCAACGGCCATAAAGAACACTCCGAGAAGGGCTAGATTCGACATGAGTGTGATCTCCTTGGGGGACAATGGCTGCGGGTCATCGCAACCATTATACGGAACAGGAGCAGGGGGGGCCAACCTGGTGGTTCATTTCACCCGATCTAATGCCTGCCGGGTGCCGCCCACCCGGCGGCGGCAACGGTCCCTGCCGGATCAGAGCGGCAAGTCCAGCGGGCCATGGTGAGAACATGAGCCATGTTGTAATCCTGCCTAACCTTGATTCTAAAAGACACCGGCGATATCGAGGCGGGGATATAACGGGGGAATCCGGCTCAACCGGGTGTCGAAATAGTCGGTGGCCATGGTACAATTGGATGGACGCATGTCACTTGTCCTTTCCGAAAGGCGAATTGGATGAATCGCGAAGCGATGGAAGAGCTATTGCGGCGACAACCCTTCGAGCCGTTTGAGATACGGCTGACCAACGGAGAGAAACACGAAGTCCGCCACCCGGAAATGGTCCTCATGCTCAAGTCGCGGCTCGTGATTGCCCTTCCTGATGACCGCATGGTCATCTGTCCTTTGCTGCACATTGCCAGCGTGGAAACTCTGCAATCCGCCTAGGACCACGTACGGCGGGGCCGCCACCCCCCCTGCATCTCCCCGAATGTTTGCAAGGCGGCTAGCCGCCAATCATAATGGGTTCCGTCCAATCGGAGCCCTGTCTCATCCGGGCCGGCGAGAAAACCCGTGTACAACCCCCATCGGGGCGAGGAGTTGCCAGCATGTCACCCTTGGAATTCTTGATGTTGCACTACTGGTGGACGGCCGCGGCCGTCCTGGCGGCCGTGATCGTGGTCATCGTGCTCCCCTCGATCCGCATTATCGGCCCCACCGAGGTCGGACTGGTCACCAAGCGGTTCGCCCTCCGGAAGCTTCCCAGCGACAACCCGATCGCCTTTCACGGCGAGGCGGGCTACCAGGCCGACCTCTTGATGCCGGGCTGGCACCTCAAACTATGGATCATGTATCTTGTGGAAAAGCATCCGTGGGTACAGGTCCGCGCGGGCGAGATCGGCGTGGTCGTGGCGCAGGTGGGCCGATCCTTGCCCGTCGGCGCCAAGTCGGCCGAGTCGCTGAGCGGGCTGAACCTGATCGCCGATCTGCGAGGGTGGCTGAAGGCCGGCGGACAGAAGGGCGTTCAGCGGCCCGTGCTGCCGCCCGGCAGCCTGATGCCCGTGCACCCGGTCGGCTTCGTCGTGATTACCCGGGAGCGCGTTTACGGCGCGCCGGTGGCCCAGGAGTTCCAGCGGTTGCAGGCGCGGGGCAAGCTCACGTACGAGGCGTTCGGCCTGAGCGAGAACCAGTTGAAGGTCACGGTCATCACGCCGCGCTCGGCCGGCAACCTGGGAGTGGTCGATACCTGCGGCATCGTCACGGTGCTGGACGGTCCGCCGCTCTCGGGCGGCGCCATCGCCAGCCGGCTGGGCGAGTTCGAAGACATCAAGCGGCTGGAGGGCCAGGCCGCCACCGACCAGACGCTCATCGAGGCCCTGATCGGGTCCAAGTCGGTCGAGCACAACAACTACCAGGACTTCGACGCTTTTCTGAAGGCCGGCGGCCGGATCGGGCTGCAGCACGACCCGCTGCTCTACGGGGCGTACCTCCTGAACCCGTTCCTGGTGCGGGTGGAAGAAGTCCCCATGCTGGTCGTCAACCAGGGCGAGGTGGCCGTGATCAAGGCCTACGTCGGCCTGCCGACCGAGGACACGTCGGGGGCGGCGTTCAAGTTCGGGTCGATCGTGCGGCCGGGCCATCGCGGCATCTGGCAGGAACCGCTGCGGACCGGCAAGTATGCCATCAACCCGAGGTGCTACGAGGCCGAGCACGTGCCGACGGCCATCCTGAGCCTCAATTGGTCCGAGGCGGTGAGCGAGGCCCACAAGCTCGACGAGCGGCTGTCGAAGATCGTGGCCAAGAGCCGGGAAGGCTTCATTTTCAGCATCGAGCTGGTCGTGCAGATCCACGTGCCCGACACGACGGCGCCGCGGGTCATCAGCATGGTCGGCACGATAGCCAACCTTGTCAACGAGGTGCTGCAAGCGGCCGTGGGGAACCATTTCCGCGACAATCTCCAGGCCATGCCGGCGGTCCAGTTCATCGAGACCCGCCAGATGGTGCAGCAGACCGCGCTGGAGCACATTCGCGACCAATTGATGCAATACGAAGTGGAAACCCGCGGCGTGTACATCCAGGACGTGATCCTGCCGGACGAGCTGGTCAAGGTCCTTACGCAGCGGGAGATCGCCAACCAGGTGAAGGCGACCTACCGGATGCAGCAGGAGGCCCAGCAGCTTCGGATCGCCATGGAGCAGACCAAGGGGACGGCCGACATGCAGGCCCAGTTGGCCCAGGCCCAGGTGGGCGTGGAAATCGCCGCGCAGACCGCCGCCGCCCGAAAGAAACAGGCCGAAGGCGAGGCGACGTACATCGCCGAGACCGGCCGGGCCAAGGGCGCCGAGGTGGAAGCGGTGGGACTGGCCCGCGCCAAGGGCTTCGAGGCCCAGGTCCGCGCCCTGGGGCAAGGACCCACGGCCGTCATCAACGTCGCCACCGCGCTGGCCGAGCGGGGCGTGAAGATCATGCCGGACATCCTGGCCATGGGCGGCGGAGGCAACCTCGATGGCGTCGGCGCCACATTGATGAAGTTCCTCGCCGACCGGGCAGCGCCCGCGGCCAAGACGGACGGGTGACCGTCTTGCGGGAAGACTATCGTTTAGCGGGCGGGCCGGGTACCCTCTGGGTGCGCCGCGTTGGAGTATGCCTTTGTCTGCGTATCACGCGGCGCACCCAGAGGGTACCCGGCCCGCCCGCTAAACGGGTGCAACTTCACCACCCCAGCATCTTCGCCGCCAGCAGCCAGCGAAGCTCCCCAAGGCCGGAGCGGATCGGGTCGTCCAGCCGCACGCAGGCGATCGCCCCTTTGCCGAAATGGATTTGACCGCCGCTGGCGCCGATCATGCCGGCCGCCAGGTGGTTGACGTCCGGGGCGTGGCCGACCCAGGCAATCTGCTCGTACTCGTCCTGCTGCCGCGCGGTCCAATCCAGCAGTCCCGTCGGATCTCCGCCGGGCCGGAGGTACTCGCAAAGGACGACCTCCGACCGCGGTCCGACCGCCCCGGCCAGGACCTCGGCCGTTTGGAGGCACCGCACCAGCGGGCTGGTGGCGATCAGGTCCGGCGTCACGCCGCGGGAAACGAGCATTTCGGCCATTCGGGCGAACCGCTTTCGCCCCTCCGGAGTCAACGGCCGTTGGGCGTCGCTGGGCCAGGCCGGATCCCCCATGGGCTCGGCCCAGGCATGACGGATGATGAACAACTCCATGGCAAGTCCTTTCCCCTCCAAGGTCCCCTCTCCCTCTGGGAGAGGGCAGGGTGAGGGGGCGCCAAGGAGGATTTTGCTTTTCCACATTGCGCGTCAAGCGTAGCTCCCCCTCACCCCCTGCCCCTCTCCCGGAGGGAGAGGGGAGCCTTGTGCCAGACTCTACAACTATCTTTCACGCCACAGTACCCGATCCTCGATTCCCAACGCCCGCTGGACGGGGGCGATTTCGTCCCGGAACCGCCGGGCATCTTGCGGATAACCGGCCGTCGGGCGGAGTCCCGGCACCCGCCGGCACCAGAACTCCCCCAGCGCCCGCATCGCCAATTCGCGGAGATACTTCGACGCCATCGAAGCCAAGGCCGTCGGCAAGTGCGACTCCCCCTTGGCCTGGAAAGAAATCTCGACGCGGCGGTTTTGCGGGCCGAAGCGATAGACGCTCCGCTGGCGCCCTTCACCGTGGGTCTCGATGAAGCCGTCGGGAAAGAAGTCGAGCAGGAGCGGCAGGTAATGGTTTCGCCCGCCATGCTTGTCGCAGACGATCGAGATCGGCCCGGCGCCCAGTGGGGCGGTGACGCGGGCCACCAGGCCGAGCGTCCACCGCGACAGGGCCTCGCCCTTGCTGCCGTAGAGCCCGACGGTTTCGTTGAACTCGTCCGGAAAGATTGCCAGGCTCCGCAGCCCGATCAGCCGGACGCCGGCCACCCGGAGGGTTTCTTCGACGATAGGGCGGAGCCGGCGGAGTTCCTCCGGTTGGGCGTCCAGTGGTGCGGGCTGGTCGTCGCAGCCGTCGCAGAGGGCGGCTTGCCGGCCCGCCGCGGACCAGCCCGCCAGTCGCTGCCACACTTCACCCACGGTACGCGGGATCTTCGCCGGCTCGGACTCCTCACTCCGCTCTTCGACCGCCCAGGCGGCCCAAAGGCCGCGCTCCAGCAGTCTCAGACCATGGCCTGAATGGTACAGGAGCTTCGAGTCGGCGATGGCCACCCGCGGCACGGCCCCATCTCCGCCGGGCTGGGGCGCCCTGGAAACGGCGGCCGCGAGCGGTTCGTAGAGACCGTCCTTCTCGACGCCGTTCGACACCTGCCACACGCTGGCCGAAATTACCAGCGGCCCCAGATTCGGCCCGTATCCGGCTTCATCGGTTCCGACCAGAAAGGCCATCCGCGGCATCCCCTCCGGCCATCAGCGTATCAGTTCCGGGCACGAAGGGCCAGGGGCGCCCGGCGGCTACCACCAATGACGCAGCCACGGATGCAACACGGATGGACACGGATGCTTCAGTAAACGAATCGCTCGAATCCACCTTCGTTCTGCCGAGGTTGAGCATTCGATCTGTGTTCGATCCGTGTTCCATCCGTGGCTGAATTCGGAATGGTTCGTCGGCCGGCCCTAGACCATCGTTTGGCAGAACCGGCGAAGAGGCGTACAATTGTCCGATGATGGCCGACCATTCGTTGCGAGTGATCCAACTCACCCCGCCGGGCCGCGGGGCAATCGCAACACTCCGGATCGAAGGGCCCGGGGCCTTGGAAGCCGCCAGTCGCCATTTTTCGTCCCCCAGCGGCCGGCCGCCCGCCGATTTTGCCGATAACCGGCTTGTCGTTGGACGCTTCGGCGGCAGCCCGGGCGAGGAGGTCGTGCTGAGGCGGCTTTCCGACGAGGCGGTCGAGATCCACTGCCATGGCGGGGTGGCCGCGGTCGCCCGGATCGAGCAGGCGTTGGTTCAATCGGGGGCCCAACGGCTTTCGTGGCAGGAGTGGATTTCCCGGCAGGAACCTGACGAGATCTCCGCCGCGGCCCGGATCGCGCTGGCGGAGGCCCGCACGCTGCGGACCGCGGCCATCCTGGCGGACCAGTACGGCGGGGCACTCAGGCATGCCTTCGAGACAATTCAGGCGGCCCTCCGCCGCGGAGAGAACGCCTCGGCCCGGCGGCAGTGCGAGGCGCTTCGGGCCATGGCGCCGGTGGGCCTCCACCTCGTTCACCCCTGGCAAGTCGTGGTGGCCGGATCTCCGAACGTCGGCAAGAGCAGCCTGATCAATGCCCTGGCCGGCTATCCGCGGTCGATCGTACACTCGGCCCCCGGCACGACCCGCGACGCGGTAACCGTCGAGACCGTCCTCGACGGTTGGCCGGTGGAACTTTGCGATACGGCCGGGCTGCGGACTGCCGGCGATGCGGTCGAGCGCGCCGGCATCGAACTTGCCCGCCGGAGGATGGCCCGGGCGGACCTGGTGCTCTTGGTCTTCGATCGCAGTCAGCCTTGGTCCGGGGTGGAAGACGCCTTGTGTGCCGAGTGGCCGGGGGCCCTGATTGTTTACAACAAGAGCGATTTGCCGCCGGCCGCGGCTGCGCCGTCACCGCCGGGCGTGCTCGTCAGCGCTGTCCGGGGCGACGCCATCGACGCCTTATCGAAGGCGATCATCGACCGCCTGGTCCCGCACCCGCCGCCGCCCGGGGCGGCCGTACCGTTTACTCAGGAGCAATTGGCTGCTTGCCGGCCGCGTGCTGGGTAAGCGGCCGTCCCCCCTCTCCCCTTACATTTATCTGTTGACCTACCCGGTGTGGGCGCGCGGTGACGACCGACTGGTGAAATCCCCGAACGAGCCGAGGTGGAACAACCGCTGCTTTGGCCTTGGTCCTTTCTCGCTCGCACGCGCTAACGGACCTGCTGGCCAGCTTTCCCCGACTCTATTTCTTCGATGGCTCGACTGATAAGCTGCCGCAATCGCGGCTCCTGCTCGGTATCGCGAAGCCGCCTGAGGTCGTCGAGGCCGGGCTTCCCGATCCGCCGCATCCCGTGCAGGAAACGACTCAGCGCTTGGTAGTCCATGCCTGGGGCACCTCTGAAGTGCCAGCCATTGCCATCCCAACCTCGCTGGAGGCGGACAAGCGGCGCGGCGCGGCCAAAAACGTCGAGCCATAGCGGAATCAACCGGGCGTCACTATGGCCCTCCAATGCGGCTGCCACGATGAAGATTGTCTCCAGGTCGGTCTCGCGGCCAACGTCCCTCCACTCGGACAACACAAACGGCACGAAAAGCTTCTCATCAAACCGGGAAAGGGCGCCGCATGCGGCAGAACGTGTCGCCCGGTCTTCCTTCTGGTCGAGCACCGTTTTCCACAGGGTTTTGCAGGCGCGAGCGGTTCCCGTGCTTCCGAGCGAAAACAAGGCTTGTTCAGCCCGTCTGCCGGAAGTCTTGAAACGCTCGACAACCTCTTCCAGAATCGCCGCCGCCCGGTCGGTCTGGAAATGGCCCAGCGCTTCGGTTGCGCTCATTGCCACCCACGAGGACTCCTCTCGCATCGCCAGCTTGCCAAGCTCTTCCTCTGCCGCCGGGTTCGTGACTGTGGCGATCAGTTGGGCGGCATGCTGGCTCGTTGCCGTCAGATCTCCCACGCCCCGCGGCCAGGTATGTTCCGCCATCTTGGCAAGGACCTGCACACACTGGGAATCGCCGATCATGGCCAATGATTCTACCGCGTGTGTGGTCGCCCAAGAGCCTATCGCGGGACGCTGAAAACTGTCCTCGATAATCTGGGTCAGCACCGATGTCGCCCGGGAGTCGTGGAACTTCCCCAGCGCCGCCACCGCCGATTCACGGGCACGCCAATGCGTGTCTCGCTTCGCCGCCATGTCCAACAGGGGCTGAAATGCCCGGGGATCGCCGATTTCGCCAAGGACTGACGCGCAGAATGCCCTGACGAATCCGTGGGGGTCAGACGCCATGCGGTCGAGCAGGACGGGCACGGCGTCTTTGCCGCCGCCCCCCAGTGCGAAGACCGCCACCGCCCGGGTCTCGTAATTGTCGGATTGCAGGAGTGGGAGCACGTCCTGGATGCGGAAGTCGGGAAGTTTGGCATAGGCGAGTGCCGCGTCGTAGCGGGCTTTCCATCCCTTGTCCTTCCCACGGCCCGTTGCCGGGTCAGTCTGGTCGCGCATGATTTTCAGGAGCACGGCTGCATCGGGCGGAGCCTCCGGTTCTTGCTTTCGTTGTGGACCTTCTGCGCCACCGATCGTGGTAGCTCCCACAGCCAAGGCCCAGAGAGTCACCGTTAAGTATGTCGCTGCTCTCATGGATTTCTGCTCTTGGTTTTTGCCCGCTGATAAGGGCTTTTGTATCGAGTTTGATCTCGGGCAGGTGTAACGAGTCTGTAACATAGCCGCGAACGGGAGGTAGAACGACGGCCAGAAGGCGGTTCAGACGCGGCGGGCCGGCGGGACGGTGCGATTGGCCACGTAGTGCTCGCTCGGGCACGGCACTTGTTCTTTGACAATTTATCATGACCTATATTGACCGAGCCGCCGGGCTGGCCTCCCGGCGGCTCGGGGGAAAGAGTGCCGCAGCCGGCGCGTGACGCCAGCGAGCCAAGAGTGCTCCGCCATCGTCATCACCGTCTTTACGATCATGGCGGCCGCGGTTTGGAGACCGGTTCAAACCCGGGCGCCGGATGGCCGAAGCTGCCGACCCCTCCACGGCGGCACCGAGGATGTCGCCGCAGGCCGTGCCAAGCAGGCTGCCGACGCAGCGCCCTTCGTAGTTGACGTTCATGGCGATGGCTCGCCTAGTGGTCTCTTGTCGGATGGAATGCTTTCACGTTCGGGCAACGCCAGGCGTCGCAGTCTCCTGATCCGAGCACGTTGCATTAGGCATAGGGCGACCAGGCCGAGCGTGAAAAGAGGCCAGATCACACAGAAGATGATTACGTTGATTTCCTTGTAGGTCGTTCCGGTTACGGCTGCGAGCCAGACCAGAAAGTCAACGCACCGTTGAAATACTGTATCAGCCATTGTGTCGATATTCTCCGTAGGCTAGCCATGACAATCTCGATTCGGACTGCGTCTTGGAAAGCTCCTGCTCAACTTCCACAATGTCTTTCACGCTTGCGTTGGCAGTGCCGAGCATACCAGCCTTCGATACGGCGCACGCGGCCGGCTTCGTTCCGCCGGTAAGCCGTCATCTGGGGCCCCGACACTTCGGCCGCCAGCCGACCCGCGCGGTCGAAATGCCACTGCCGGCCGTCTCGGAACAAGACCTTGAGGGTCGGCATGCCGATCCGCGCGTCCTCAGCATCGGCCAACCGATCACCAGAATCGCCAGGCAGACGACCGCGACCAAGGTAGCCAGGTGCATGCTTCGCTCCGCCCGGCTGAAATCCGGCTCGTCCCGTCCTCGATGGATCCGCCACGCCGCCCATGAAGCCGTCGCGGCCAGCACGCCTGCCAGCACGAGCCCCAAAGAGGCCGTGAACAACGTCAGAACACCATGCTTGTTGACGATCATGGGCGATGCTCCAACCGTGTTGCCCGGCACTGACGGTGAAAATACAAAACCAGGTGACGGAGGAAATTCGCCGGCACGGTCGCACGCGCCGGCCGCTGGCAGGCGAAACCTTCGTTGCGCCTCTGGAAGAAAACGGCTGGGCGTGCCCTCAAACTCCAAAAACGCGGCCCCAAGCCCAAACAACATGCCAATTAAGCGATGTGTCCTGGTTCAACAGGTAACGCACCATCTTGCTGCCCCGCTTGGTGATCGACCCGAGACGCTGCGTGACTTCGCCCGAGTTGCGGCAGCCAGGAGTCAAACCGAAAAAGTTCGCCAGACTGTCC
>JBEKCP010000064.1:0-15491 GCA_050014815.1 Thermoguttaceae bacterium
GACGCTGGGCGGGCACGTCGGCCTCATCCGCTACGGAACACAGGACCCCCTTTGGCCTGAAGGCTGGCAACTCGACCTGGACGGCGCCGCCTTCCCGCGGTTGGACTGGGATCGGAACCTCGTTTCGTGCGACTACCGCTTGGGCGTGCCGCTGACGGTCCGCGAGGGACCCTGGGAGGGCAAGTTCGGATACTACCATCTCTGCGCCCATCTGTCCGACGAGTTCGTGCTGACCCATCCGGACGTGGCGCGGCTGAACTACGTCCGCGACGCGCTGGTGCTGGGCATCGCGTACCGGCCCATCCCCGACGTCCGAATCTATGGCGAAGCCAACTGGGCCTTCCACACTGACGGCGGCGCCCGGCCCTGGGAGTTCCAGTTCGGCGCAGAACTGAGCCCCGCCGAGCCGACGGGATTCTACGGCGCCCCGTTCCTGGCCATCAACGGCGGGCTCCGCCAGGACGTGGGCTACGGCGGAAACGTCACGGCAGAGGCGGGCTGGCAGTGGCGCGGCGCCACCGGGCGGCTCGCGCGGATCGGGCTCCAGTACTTCAACGGCTACTCCGACCAACGGCAATTCTACCGGAGCTATGAAGAGCTGCTGGGCCTGGGCATCTGGTACGATTTCTAGAGTCCAGGTCCCCCTCTCCCTCCGGGAGAGGGTTGGGGTGAGCGGATGCGTGGAAACGGGATACAAGAAGCCGAGGTCGCTAGCAGTTCACCCTCACCCCCTGCCCCTCTCCCAGAGGGGGAGGGGACGTTGATTCAGTTCATCGGCACCTGCTCAGGCCGTTGGCCCACGGTGACGGTAAACGTCTGGTCTTTTCCATTGCGTTTCACCGTGACGGTGGCCTTTTCGCCGATCTTCGACCAGGCCACGGCCAGGCCCAACTCCCTGGGGTTGTTGATGGTCTTGCCGTTCCACTTGACGATGACGTCGTGGGGTTGGAGGCCGGCTTCTTCGGCGGGGGCGCCGGGGATGACGCCGGTCACCAGGGCGCCGGTGCCGCCGGGCATGTCGAACTTTTCAGCCAGCTCCGGCTTCAGCTCCTGCATCGCGACGCCCAGCCATCCCCGCGCCACCTTGCCCCCTTCGACGAGCTGATCGTAGACGTGCCGGACCAGGTTGCCGGCGATGGCGAAACTGATGCCTTGATAGGTCGGCCCGAGGATCGCCGTATTGATGCCGACGATCCGGGCCTTCATGTCCACCAGGGGCCCGCCGCTATTGCCCCGATTGACGGCCGCGTCGGTCTGGAGGAAGTCTTGATAATTGACGTTCTCGACGACGGCATGGCGGCCCTTGGCACTGATAATCCCGGCCGTGACGGTCCATCCCAGGCCGAACGGGTTGCCGATGGCCATGACCGGATCGCCGACTTCCATCGCGTCGCTGTCGCCCCAGGAGGCCGCCAGCAGCCCGGAAGCGTCGATCTTCAACACGGCCAGGTCGGTGGCCGGGTCGATCCCCTTGACCCGGGCCCGGTGCTGGCTGCCGTCGCTGAGCTCGACCGTGACCTCGGTGGCGTGGTCGATGACGTGGGCGTTGGTGATGACGTAGCCGGCCGTATCCACAATGACCCCGGAGCCCTGTTCCTGCTCGCGGTATTGCGGCCGGCCGAAGAGCCAGTAGGACAGCTCGTCGCCGGCTTCGCCGCGGACCACCCGCGCCGCCTTCACGCCGACCACCGAAGGCCTGATCCGCTTGGCGACGTACCGATAGTCGGTGATCGACACCGGCTGCCCGTTCGCCAGAACTTCGGCGGCGACATCCGCCTCGGCCCGCTCCCTCCCCCGGGTCCACGCATACTGGACCCGCTCGGCCAGGTTGGGCAAGACGAGGATGCCGATCAACAGCAGCAAGATCCAAAGGGCCCGGCTCAGGCGGAGCGGGGGTGGCGCCTCCAGGCGGAGCACCGGGCCCCGGTAGGGCGACGAGCCTGTCGGCCCGGGCACCGGGCCTGCCGGCTCGCCGTGATAACTCTCGGACATGGTCGATGGCTCCTCGGGAACCGCGGACAGGGAACCCCATGGGATTATACCACCCGTTGCAATCCGGGGACCAGGGCTTAGAATTAGGCTCTATGCGCAAATTCTTTGTAACCGGCGGCGCGGGTTTCATCGGTTCCCACATTGCGGAGGCCCTCGTCGCCCGCGGCGACCGCGTTCGCGTGCTGGACAACTTCAGCACCGGTCACCGGTCGAACCTGGAGGGTTTTCTGGACCGGATCGAGCTCGTCGAGGGCGATCTGCTGGATGCCGAGGCCGTGGGGCGGGCCGTGGAAGGGGTGGACGCGATCTTCCACGAGGCGGCGTTGGCCTCCGTGCCGCGGAGCATCGAGGCCCCGTTGGCCTCGCACGCCGCCTGCGTCACGGGGACGGTCCAACTGCTGGACGCCGCCCGCCGGGCCGGGGTCCGCCGGGTGGTGTACGCCGCCTCCAGCAGCGTGTACGGCGATCAGCCGACCAGCAGCAAGCGGGAAACGGACTTGCCCGCCCCCCTCTCGCCCTACGCCGCCGCAAAGCTCTCCGGCGAACTCTACTGCTCGGCCTTCGCCGCCACTTACGGACTCCAGACCGTCGCGCTGCGGTACTTCAACGTTTTCGGGCCGCGGCAGGACCCCAACAGCCCCTATTCGGCGGTCATCCCGCTGTTCATCACGGCCATGTTGTCGGGCTCGCAGCCGGTCATCTACGGCGACGGCCGGCAGTCGCGCGACTTCACGTTCGTGGCCAACGTGGTCGAGGCCAACCTGCTGGCCGCCGACGCGCCCGGCGTATCCGGCCGGGTGCTGAACGTCGCCAACGGCAAGACCACGGATCTCTTGACGCTCATCGACCTTCTGAACCGGATGCTGCCAGCGCAGGTGAAGCCGCGGCACGCCCCGCCCCGCGTCGGGGACGTCCGCGAGAGCCTTGCCGACATCAGCCAGGCCCGCAAGCTCCTCGGCTACGAGCCGTCCGTCGCGTTCGAGGAGGGCCTTCGGCGGTCGATCGCCTATTACCGCCGGCTGGCGGGCAGAGTTTAGCCAAGGTGAGCACCCCCACCGCCGCGAGCGTGGCCCAACTGGCGATCAACAGCCAGGTTGGCGACCTAAGACCCAAGTAGTAAGACCCAAGAGCACTAGGGTCCACAAGGCTCGGGCGATATAATCATCCTTTCGATCGAGGCCATTCGATGTTCGACCCCGTTGACAGCTCCGTGTCACTCCCCCAGCAAGAGGAGCGGATCATCCGCTTCTGGAAGGAGCGGCAGATCTACGAGAAATCGCTGGCCGCCCGGGCCGATGCGCCGCCGTTCGTCTTCTATGAAGGCCCGCCGACCGCCAACGGCCTGCCCCACCCGGGGCACTGCCTCACCCGGGCCATCAAGGACCTCTTCCCCCGCTACAAGACGATGCGGGGCCTCCGCGCGGACCGCAAGGCCGGCTGGGACACTCATGGGCTGCCCGTCGAGGTTGAGGTCTGCAAGGAACTGGGCATCCACGCCAAGGAGGAGATCGAGGCGTACGGGGTCGAGCCCTTCATCCACCGCTGCGTCGAGAGCGTCTTCCGATATATGCGGCAGTGGGAGCAACTGACCGAGCGACTGGGGTTCTGGATCCATCTGGACGAGGCCTACGTCACGTTCCATCAGAGCTACGTCGAGAGCGTCTGGTGGGCCTTGAAGAACCTCTTCGACCGCGGCCTCTTGTACCAGGGCCACAAGATCGTCTGGTGGTGGGCCCAGGGGGGCACGGCCCTCTCCAGCGGCGAAGTGGGCCAGGGCTACCGCGAGGTGGCCGACCCGGCCGTCTACGTCCGCTTCCCATTGGTCAATGGTCTCCCCTCTCCCTCCGGGAGAGGGGCCGGGGGTGAGGGTGAACCCGACACGGACCTACTGGTTTGGACGACCACCCCATGGACGCTGCCGGCCAACCAGTTCGTTGCGGTGAAGCCGGACCTCGAATACTCGGTCGTCCAGTTCGAGGGCGATTCGAGAAAGTTGATCCTCGCCTCGGCCCTAGTCGAGCAGGTGGCCAAGAAGATCGGCCGCGAGGTTGCGGTCGAAGCCTCGCTTCCCGGCTCGGTCCTTGTCGACTGCCGCTATGCGCCGCCGTTCGACTATTACTACCAGGCGCCCGGCCATTGGGGTGACATCGTCCGCGAGGCGACAGCGGATGAACTCGCCGCACTGCTGGCGGCCGAGGCCGGCAAGGCAACGGCACAGCAAATCGAGTTGGGCCGGAAGCTTGACGGGCGGTGTCAGTCGACCAAAGAGGACCACGCCAAGGAGTTCAAAGCTGGCGGCAAATGCGAGTGGCTCGTCGCCTGGCGGGTTCGAGAGGCAGACTTTGTGACCACCGACACGGGAACAGGGATCGTCCATATCGCTCCCGCGTTCGGGGAGGACGACTTTGAGTTGCTGGGAGAGGCTCAGCTCGATCCCCGGAGCAACGTGGAAGGAAGCTGCATGCCACATCTCCTCCGTCCCGTGGCGTCGGACGGCACCTTCACGGCCGACGCCCCCGACTACCAGGGCCGCTGGGTCAAGGACTGCGACAAGGACATCATCCGCGACCTGAAATCCCGCGGACTGTTGCTGCACCAGGAGCAATACGTCCACGACTATCCGTTCTGCTGGCGGGCCGAAGAGGACCCGCTGATCCAGTACCCCCGGAAAAGCTGGTTCATCCGCACCACGCAGTTCCGCGAGAAGATGCTGGAGAACAACCACCGGATCAACTGGCTGCCGGAACACATCCGCGACGGACGTTTTGGGAACTTTCTGGAGACGAACGTCGATTGGGCCCTCTCCCGCGAGCGGTACTGGGGCACGCCGCTGCCGATCTGGGTCTGCGAAGAGACCGGTTACACGGAGGCCATCGGGTCCTACGAGGAGCTTCGGGCCAAGCCGGGGGCCGCCGGCTTTGATGCATGGGACGAGGCCAAGCGCGGCAAGCCAAATCTGCCCGAGCACCTCAAGATCCACAAGCCCTACATCGACGCCGTGACCTACGACTCGCCCAAGGCGGCCGGCAAGAGGATGCGCCGCGTCGGCGACGTGATCGACTGCTGGTTCGACAGCGGGGCGATGCCGTTCGCCCAATGGGGCTATCCCGGCCAGCCCGGCTCGGAGGAGCGATTCCGCGACCAGTTCCCGGCCGACTTCATCAGCGAGGCCCTCGACCAGACCCGCGGCTGGTTCTACAGCCTGCTGGCGATCAGCACGCTCTTGTTCAGTGAAACCGGTCAGGGCGAGAAGGCAGCAACCTCAGATATCAAATCCCAAATCTCAAATCCCAAATCCCAAACAAATCCAAAATCCAAAATCCAAAATCCAAAATCCCCTCTTCCCTATCCCCACCCCTTCCGCAACTGCATCGTGCTGGGGCTGATGATGGGCGAAGACGGTCAGAAGATGTCCAAGAGCAAGCGGAACTACCGTGAGCCGGGAGAGATATTCGACCGCTACGGGGCCGACGCCCTGCGGTGGTTCTTCTTCTCGAACCAGCCGCCGTGGACGTCGATCCGTTACAGCGAGCAGGCGATCAAGGAGACGATCCCCGAGTTCCTGCTGCGGCTTTGGAACGTCTACAGTTTCTTCGTCATCTACGCGAACATCGACGGGTTCGATCCGGCGGCGGAGATCCCCGGCGCTGCGGGGGAACTGGGGCCCGAGGTGCTGGCCCGGGCCCGCGGCTATCGCCCGCCGCACCAGCGGAGCGAGCTGGACCGCTGGATCAAGAGCGAGCTGAGCCGCGCGGCGGCGGACGTGGTCGCTCGGATGGACGCTTACGACAACTACAACGCCTGCGGGCGGTTGGTCGAGTTCGTCGATGCCTTGAGCAACTGGTACGTCCGCCGCAGCCGCGACCGGTTTTGGAGCGCCGGGGTCTCGGCCGCCAAGAGCGACGCGCACTGGACGCTCTACGAATGCCTGCTGACCTGCTCGAAGCTGATTGCCCCCTTCGTGCCTTTTCTGGCCGAGGCCATGTGGCAGAACCTGGCCGTTGCGGCCTTCCGCGACCGGCCGGCCGCGGAGCAGCCACCCGAGAGCGTCCACCTGTGCGGCTACCCGGCCGGCGACCCGAACGAGATCGACGAGGAGCTTTCGCAACGGATGGGGCTCGTGCGGGAGATCGTCTCGCTCGGGCGGAGCGCCCGCATGGGCGCCAAGCTCAAGGTCCGGCAGCCGCTGGCAAAGGTCGAGATCGTGCTGGCCGATCGCGCGCACCAGGAGTGGCTCGAAGAACATGCCGCGCTCATTTGCGACGAGCTCAACGTGAAGCGAGTCGATTTCATCGAGCGGGCCGACCAGTATGTCACTTACACGGTCCTGCCCGACCTGAAGCGGTTGGGCCCCCGGCTGGGCAAGCAGTTACCGTGGGTGCGGAAGGCCCTAGCGGAGGCGGACCCGGCAGAGTTGGTCGGTGACTTGGAACGCCAAGGGTGCATATTCGTACTTATCAAGCCGGACGACGTTGGGGTGGCGCTCAACGCCGAGGACATCCAGGTCCGGCTCCAGGCGAAACCCGGCTGGGCCGCCGCCCAGGGCCGCGCGTGCGTGGTCGTGCTCTCGACGGAGCTTAACGAGGACTTGCTCGCCGAGGGCATCGCCCGCGAGGCCGCCCGCGTCATCAACGACCGCCGCAAGGACATGAACTGCCGCTTCACCGACCGGATCGAGGTGGGCTTAGTGACTGATTCAGCCGAGTTGCGGGCCGCCGTCGAGCAGTTCCGGGAATACATCCAGGGCGAGACGTTGGCCCTGGCGATCCATTTCGAGCCCATCGCCGGGGCCGAGGCGGTCGATGTGGAAATCGCCGATTACCGGGCAATGTTGTACGTGAAGGTCGTACGGGACCAGTAAGCCATGACCACGTTGCGTATCGCCGTTTTGATTTCCGGTGGCGGCACGACGCTGTGGAACCTGATCGAGCGGATCCGCACCCGGCGCCTTCGGAGGGTCGAGATCGCGGTGGCGATCTCAAGCAACCCGGGAGCCATGGGCCTCGCGATTGCCCGTGAGGCCGGCATCTCGACCTGCGTCATCCAGCGGAAGGATTTCCCGTCCCAGGACGCGTTCAGCGAGGCGGTGTTTGCCCGCTGCCGCGTGGCCGCGGCCGGCCTGGTGGTCATGGGCGGGTTCCTGAAGCGATTGACCATCCCGGAGGATTTCACCAACCGCGTGACGAACATCCATCCGGCCCTGGTCCCGGCGTTCTGCGGCGAGGGTTTTTACGGGCACCGCGTCCACGAGGCGGTGCTGGAATATGGGGCGAAGCTGAGCGGCTGTACCGTCCATTTCGCCGACAACCAGTACGACCATGGCCCCGTGATCCTCCAGAAGGCGGTGCCGGTCCTGGAGGACGACACGCCCGACACCTTGGCGGCGAGGGTCTTCCAGGCCGAGTGCGAGGCCTATCCCGAGGCGATCCAGTGGATTGCCGACGGCCGCGTTCGGTTCGAGGGCCGCCGCGTGCGGGTCCTGCCCCCGTAGCGCGCAACGACAACGGGGAGGCAAGGAGGCAAGGAGGCAAGGAGGCAAGGAGACAAGGAGACAAGGAGACAGGGAGACAGGGAGACAAGGAGGCGGGGAGACAAGGAGACGGGGAGACAAGGAGACGGGGAGCATCGGCCGTCTATCTCCCCCTCTCCTTGTCTCCTTGTCTCCCGTTCTCCCCCTCTCCTTTTGGCGGCTACTGGCACGATGCGGCGAAAGAGGGTACGATAGAGGTGAGATTGTTCGAAAAACGCGGTGAGGAGGTCTCGTCATGCGTACTCATGCCGGAAAATGGATGTTGCTTGTCGGCATCGTCCTGGGCCTGGCGGCCGGCCTGATGTGGGCCGGGCTCTGGCCGAACACCCCGTTGCACGCTACGGCGACGGACCGGGTCGACACGTTTGCCATGGCGACGGGGGACGTGGATGAGGGCATCGAGGCCGTCTACTTCCTCGATTTCCTCTCCGGGGACCTCAGCGCGGCGGTGATCGGCCGGGGCGCGACGGCGACGGGGTACATGCTGACCGGCATTCACACACGCAACGTGATCCAGGACATGAACCTCGACGCCAACAAGAACCCCCGGTTCCTGATGGTCACCGGGAAGGCCGACCTGAACCGCGGCGGCCGGGGCGGCATGGTGCAGGCGAGCCGGGCCGTGGTGTACGTGGCCGAGGTTACGACGGGCAAGGTGGCCGCCTATGCGATCCCCTGGAACGCCGCCGCCCACAACCAAGGCCGGCTAATCCGAACGCCCTTGGTGCCCGTTATCGCGTTCCCCATCCGGGGCGCCGGCGGTGCCGGGGCGGCCAAGGGCAAGGACAACGCGAAGGAATAGCGAGCCTCGCGGGTGGCACGCCCTGAAAGGGCGTGGTTGGACGGCTCGCCCACCCTTTCAGGGGTCAGGACGCATGGGGACAATACCCGCGGGTGAATACCCGCGGTCAGGGGTCCCCGTCAATACTCCGCCTTAGCTCGCCCTGGGCCCGCCGGGCCCAATAGCCGTACTGGGGATCGCCGTGCCGAAAGGTGAAGACGGCATCGGGCAGCCGGCAACCGCCCCGGTCGGCCGACCGAACGCGGACCAGCACCGTCCCGTCGTTGCGGCTCACGACTTCATACACATCCGAGTGCAAGGGCTGAACTCTCACAAAGAAGCATAGCCTACGCCCTTTTGCCAAGAGATCCTTGGTTTTCCAGGGAAAGGAGCCGCTGTTTCATTCGCGTTCCGCCGGGTGCGGAGTACGAACCGCATGCCCCGCCGGAGGGGACCACGCGGTGGCACGGGACCAATAGCGGCACGGGGTTGCCCGCCATGCAGTTGCCGACGGCGCGGGCGGCCCGGGGGCTCCCGGCGGCTGCGGCAAGCTGGCCGTAGGTCATGGTCCGACCGTAGGGAATCTCGCGGCAACATCGCAGGACGGTCTGCTGGAACGGGCTGAGCCGTGCCAAATCGAGGTGGACGTCGCGGAAATCCATCGGAAGGCCCTCGGCATACGCCTGGAGGCGGTCTGCCAGGGAGCGTTGCCACCAGCCGGCCGGCCCGGAGGGCGACCGGAAAAAGGGGACCGGGTACCCTCTGGGTGCCATTTGCCGGAACGGCCCGCGACCAGCCTTCGGCCGGTGCCCGGCTTCGCACAAATGGGGACTGTCCCCTTTTTCCTCTCGGCGGCCCAGGGCCGCGGCTGCCGCGTCCGCCGTGCGGTGGCCAAACGCCAGGCCCCTGACGATCTTGCCGGCCACGCACAGGGCGAACCACCCCAGCGAACTGGGAAAGACCAAGAGCGTCTCGCGGTGGTTTGCGGTCATCGGGCCTTTGACATCCTGAAAGCGTCCACTCTATACTAAGAGCGTTTCGTTTCCGCTGCAACTGCTTCTCCCGTTTCCCGCTCACGAGGAATCGACCGGATGAACCGCTATGCCTCGCTCTCGGACGACTTCTACGTCAACCTGAATCTCGGCACGGAGATGGAACTCCCGGCCAGCCGGGAAACGGTCCTGCACTTCTTCGAGCGGGTCCAGAAAACCTACCCCACCATGAGGAACTTCTACTGCCGGGACCGGGGCGACTTCGTCCTGGAGGAGGACAAGGACCAAGGGCAATACCGCTGGTGTACCATCGAGCCGCGGCGGGTGTGCTCGGGCCAGGTCAATCCGGAAACGATCGACGAGGCGATCCGCCAGCACGAGTTGATCCTCGAGCTGGCGCCCTACATGCTCTCGCTCAGCCCGCTGGACTGCGAGGCCCTGGATCTCCTCTACGGCTTCGATTTCACCTACCGGGGGAACCACAACCAGTTGGTCGCCGAGGCCCTGGGCGTCGGCCCCTCGCTGGAGCGGTTCCTGGAAATGCCGGGGGCCACGGTGATCAATTGCGAGCCGTCGCTGACGGTCGCCCTGGACGACGAGTGCCGCCTCCAGTTCCGCGTGAGCCTCGAGACCCGCACCAACGCCTACCAGGTCCGCATGGACGATTATCCCGAGGAGCAGATCAGCGTGTACGTCACGGCGCGGCAATACGGCAGCCTGGCCGCCGAGAAGACGTTCATCGAGACTCTCGGGCAGCTTCGCCAGATCTGCGAGACGATGATCGACCAGCACGTCATCGAGCACGTGCTGCACCCCTTGGCCAGGACCATTGCGATGAAGTAGCGATGTCTCTGCTCGCGGCGCTTGGCTGGACGCCGGGAGCATCCCCTATTCCAGTAAGGAGTGCTCATGAGTGGAATCCCCGTATTGACGGCGGAAGGCGACTGCGTGGCCCGGGCATGGGAGAATGCCTTGCTCAGGCTGTCTGAATCGGGCTGCGACATGAAGACGCAGTACGACAAGCCCCACGACCCGACCAGCAAGGACGCCACGATGATCATCACGGTCCACGATCCGCTGGCCGAGCCGATGATCCATCGCGATTTTCCCGGCGGTTTCGAGGAACTCCAGGAATACGTCATGGAGGTCTGCGACGGGATCAAGGACCACTGCGTTCGCGACCCCGCCGACCCCGCCGACACCCGCTGGGAATACACGTACCACCAGCGGCTGTTCGGGTACGAAGTGCCGGGCATGGCGCCGGTCGATCAGATCGAGCGGGTGTGCCGGCAACTGGCCGAGACCCCGCACACGCGGCGCGCCCAGGCCGTCACCTGGAAGGTCTGGGAAGACGCCCACTGCTACGATCCGGCGTGCCTGCAGAGCGTTTGGTGCCGGATCGTGCGGGAAGGGGACGTGCCGCTGTTGAACATGAACGTCCGGTTCCGGTCCAACGACGCGTACAAGGCGGCGTTCATGAACATCTTCGCGCTGGTGCATTTGCAATCGAAGATCGCCGCGCGGATCGGCGAGCTTACCGGCGCCGCGGTTCGGCTGGGCCGCTACTGTCACATGGCCGACAGCTTCCACATCTACGGCTCGAACCTGGCCGAGTTCCGCGGGCGTTTCATGGGGGCGATCGAGAAGCGGACGTTCGAGGAGCGCACCATGCGCTACGAGGACGTCCGCGACCTGATGGAGGAGGCCCGCCCCGCCATCCTCGAAAAGGCCCGAAAAATGGGAAGAAAGAAGGACGAGCGATGAGGTCGCAAGATCGCTCGAGAGGAGCTAATCCCAATCCACACAGATACTGCTCGGGTTTGGAGGGACCATCTTGGACGTCGACTACCCCACCAGCGACGAGGCGGCGACTCCGGAGTATGTCATGGCTGTCCTCAGCGACATACACCGCCAGCAGTGCCAGTTCGATCCGGAGGCTGAGCGCGACGCGTCGCTCGGCTTTGATTCGACCGTTGAAGAGTGGCGCGAGGCGTGCGACCTTGTCGATTGGCGGCGACTTGGCCGGGCTCACAACCAATTCTGGGGCATCCACTGTCTCGACGACCAGTGGCGGGCTGCGTTGGAGCCTGCGCGCGAGAAGCGCCTTCGTGGCGTCTGCGAGCTGATTGCCGGGAGCGCGCGCCGATCGCGCATTCGCCCCGCGCGGCTGTTGGGCCGTGCCTGTTGCGCGGCGGGCGCGTTCCTGACGGTTCGCTCGATGCTAAAAAGAGCCGGGGCGAACGCCGAAAAGATCACGCCGTCGACGCCGCTCGCTTCGTACACCCGCGAGCAACTCGATTTATTCCTTGGACCGATCTCACGACTCGCCCCGGGTGCGCTGCCCCCGGTTCGGGTTCACACCCCGGTTTACGACAGCGCCATGTGGGGCATGCTCGCCGGGCTCGGCTCCTTCGCGCTCGCCGGACTTGTTTGCTGTGCAGGCGGACGCATGAGCGGACTCATTCTTGCGTTGCTGGGCTTCTTGCTGTGGCTAGTGTGCTACCCGCTGACCTGGATTAGTGCGCGGATGTTGCCGAAGAATGTCGAGTTTGGCGACCTGCGCACGTTCCGCGATTTGGCAATTGTCCTTGCCGAGGCCGTCGGCGTCGAGGGCCCTGGCCCAACGGCCCCTGCGGGGTGAGTCCGCCGGCATCTCATCCTTCATCCTTCACCCGTTTTTCCTCGGCGGCGGGGCGACGCGAGCGGGCACGGCCGTTTACGGTCGTTTTCCGCCGAAGGCGGTATTAGGCCCGTGCTTCAGCACTGGTCGACGAGTCCGTTTGTGTATAGCTGGCGTCCCTCTCGCCGCCCGCCGCCAACGGCGGCGGGCGGGGTGGGGGACACGCCGGGCGTGCGCCTCCGCCAACCCGACGTGAACGTCGGGCCTAACACCGCCTACGGCGGGAAGGACCGTAAACGGCCCTGAAAAGCGGCATCCGGACAATCCGATCGTCCGCCCGGGCAACGACCGGCGGGACCATGACGCCTGCTACAAGCCCTTTGCGATCTTCGACGGCAAGAAGTGGCTGTTATGGAACAACGGTCGTCACGGCAATTTGGAACAGATCGGGGTCGTGTTCCACGAGGGGGAGGCTCTCGGGTTTTGATGCCAGGCCTGCCGATCTCACACCCCATCCCGTTTTTCCTCGGCGGCGGGGCGGCGGGAGTAATGGGGCACGAGGGCCCAGAGATCGTCGCGGCGGCCGGCAAGGTAATGCCGCAGGGCCAGCCGCGCGACGTTGGCGGCCGTCGGACGCCAGTGTTTCGGGTCCAGCGCAGCAACGCCCGGCGGCAACACTCCGCTAAGTTTGCCCAGGGCAGGGCCCGATACGAGAGAGCCCGGGGGCAGTCCCGTCAGCCAGGTGTCGAAGGGGACCAGGGCGGCCGGGCCGGCCGGCTCGAGCCAGCCGCTAGGCGCCCGGTGGAAGGCCCGGACCACGACGTCGCCCCGTTGCGCGTCGACGGCCGTCCAGAGGTCTTGGACTTCGGGGCCCGCGGCGGCCGCAATGACTTCCAGGGTGTCGATGCCGAGGACCTCCGCGCCGGCGGCATAGGCGAAGACCTTGGCGGTGGCCACGCCGACCCGCAGGCCGGTAAACGAGCCCGGCCCGATGGTAACGGCCACCAGCCGGACATCGGACGGCTGCCAGCCGGCCTGCTGGAGGACATCGCGGATGGCCGGCGCCAGCGACTGGGCGCTGCGTTGGCTCGGGTCTAACTGGTGTTCTACCAATAGGTTATCATCGTCCGCCGCAGCGACGCTGCCGATGGTTTCGGTAGTTTCCAGGGCCAATGTTCGCACGCCCGCACCCCTGGGATCGGCATAAGGGGACAGTCCCATTTTCGTCCTGTCCCTTCGGACAGGTGGACGAAAATCGGGACAGTCCCCATCTATTCCCCTGCGTGTCCTTGGAAGGTCTCGACTAAGTTGCTATCTTCAGAATATAATGCTTTTGGCCCGTCAGCCACAGCGGGTAGCGTCATCGCTATTTCTCTGCGGTTTCCGCGGCAATTCCTACGAAATACCGCAGGGCGTGAAGGTTCCTTGGTGTGAAACGAGCTCTCATCAGTGATATTCACAGCAATATCGAGGCCTTGCAGGCCGTCCTGGCGGACATCCGCAGCCAGGAAATCGAGGAAATCTACTGCCTCGGGGATCTTGTGGGCTACGGGCCAAATCCCCGCGAGGTCATCGACCTGGTGATGACCTGCAAAGTCTGCCTCCTGGGAAACCACGACCAAGGGGCCCTGTTCGACCCGGAAGGCTTCAACTCGGGGGCGGAGCGGGCCATCTTCTGGACCCGGGGCCAACTGGAGAACGGGGGCGGATCGGCCTCCGACCGGCACCGCCGCTGGGATTTTCTCGGCGAGCTGCCGCGGGTCTGCCAGGAAGACAAGCTGCTGTTCGTCCACGGCTCGCCCCGCAACCCGTTGAACGAATACGTCTTCCCCGAGGACATCTACAACCGCCGGAAACTGGAAAAGATATTCGCGCTCGTCGAGCGGTACGCCTTTCAGGGGCACACCCACGTGCCGGGCGTCTTTACCGACGACTTCCAGTTCTTCAGCCCGGAAGAACTCAACGGCGAATACCACCTGGGCGACAAGCGGGTAATGGTCAATGTGGGATCGGTCGGGCAACCGCGAGACGGCAACCCCAATGCCTGCTATGTCGTCCTGGAAGACAGCATGGTCCGGTTCCGGCGGGTCGAGTATCCCATCGAGGCGACCATCGCCAAGATTTACGAAGTGCCCGACTTGGACAACTTCCTTGGCGACCGGTTGCGGGATGGACGGTAGGGGAAAAAGGGGACAGTCCCCATTTGCCGGAACGGCCCGGAGGGTGCTTCGCACAAATGGGGACTGTCCCCTTTTTCCTGCCTGAGGCTTTAACGCATGCAAGATCGCTCGCCGTCCACGTTTCCGCTGACGAACTTCATCTTGTTCGTCGTACTCTCCTTTGCCATTTTGGTGGGGTACTCGATACTGATGGGCCGCATGCGGCCCCCGCCTGCGGAGAAGGGTGAGAAAAGCGAGAAGGCTGACAAGAGTGAGAAGGGGGAGAACGGTGTAAAGGAGCAGCCGGCCGTAATCAAGCCGGCGGTTGAAGCGGAGCCGGCCCCCAAGGAGAAGCCGGCGGCCGAGCCGGCCCCGGCCAGGCCGGTTGCGGCCAGGCCGGTGGTTCCGCCCCAATGGGTTACGCTGGGGTCCATCGATCCCGAGGACCCCTACCGGATGCTGGTCACCCTGAGCAACCGGGGCGCCGCCCTGGCGCGGATCGAGCTTTCCAGCGACCGCTACCACGACCTTGAGGACCGCAGCGGCTACCTGGGGCACCTGGTCCTGGAGGACGGCGGCGGCACGAAGGGCTGCCCCGTGCAGGTCGTGGGGGCCGGTACTCCGGCCGCCAAGGCGGGGCTCAAGCCCGGCGACTTCATCACCGGTGTGAACGACCAGGCGGTCGGCAGCGCCATGGACCTGGAGAAGGCATTGGCCGACACGCAGCCGGGCAAGAGCGTCAAGCTGGCCGTCCGCCGCGACGGCCGGCCGATGGAACTGTCCGCCACGCTGATCCGCCGCCCCCTGGAGATCGTCCGGCCCGAGACCAGGAAGCCCGAGGTATTCCTGACGGGCAAGCGCGTTTTCGACAGCGTGCAGGTCGAGGACAACGTTCCGCTGGGCATGCTGGCCACGCTCCAGCAGATCGACGGCGAGAAGATCCCGCCCGACGCCGATCCGGACAACATCGAGGTGGCCCGGGAGCTCAAGGGCCTCGATCTGCGGACGGTCGCTTGGGAGGTCGTCGAGCCGGACCGGGAGCACGTCGTATTTCGCTGCAAGCTGCCCGGTCGCGGCCTGGAAGTGACGAAGACCTACCGCCTGGCCAAAGTCCCCGAGGATGCCCTCGGCGAGGCCGACGCCGACGCCTATCACCTGGACTTCGATTTCTCGATCAAGAACGTCGACGGCAAGGCCCACGACGTGGCCTACCGCCTGGACGGTCCCAACAGCCTGCCGCACGAAGGGGCGTGGTACGCCACCAAGGTGAGCCGCAACTGGGGCGGCGGGGGCCTCCGCGACGTCGTCTACAAATTGGCCCATGACAGCGCCTCGCAGATCGGCTCCATCGACCTGGCCGATGAAAAATCCAGCAGTCACAAGATGGCCGAGACGAGCGCGGACAAGCCCTTCCAAT
>JBEKCP010000065.1:0-15408 GCA_050014815.1 Thermoguttaceae bacterium
CTTGGGCCGATCCGTTCCTTTGGAACGGGCACTGATCTTCAATCGCATGGATGATATGAAAGCGGCCGGTCGCGCGGCGAACCTCCGCCTGCTCTTGTCCGACGACGCGAAGACCTGGCGCGAGGCGTACCGGCACGACGGCAAAGCCTTCGGCGGCGCCGACGACGGCAAGCCCTTGGCCGTCGCGCTCGACGGCGCTGCCGCACGATTTCTCCGCATTCAACTGCCCGGCACGGACTACCTTCACCTTGATGAGGTCGAGGTGTACGGCAAGGACGACCCAAAGAAGAACATTGCCATCGGCCGTCCTGCCGACCAGTCGAGCATCAGCGCGTGGTCGAAGGGAGTGGCCAAATCGCCGTCGCCAACCGCGAAGCGGCCGGCGGCGCAACCCGAGCCGGCTTTGCGCCTGGGCTTGGTTCGCCTGGACATGGAGGCGGAGTGGCAGCGCGAGTTCCAAGTGCTGGCCGCGCAGACCGCCGATCGCCGCCGGCAGCCGCCCGAAACCGAAGTGTACCATCGCTCGGCGATGATCCTGTCCGACGACCGCGATGGCGTCGATGTCGTCCTGCGCCGCACCGAGGCCCTCTGGGCCGACCTGGCAGGCCCGTCACCGCCGGCCGTCTTGAAGCACCTCCGCTGGCGGATCGATCAACTCAAGGGGAAGGCCCAGTCCGTCGGCCCCAGCGACGCCGAGGCGAGGCTCAAGCTGTTCCTGGAGGTCTGCGCGGTGCGGCGGCAGATCGCCCTGGCCAATCCGCTGCTCGATTTCAACAAGCTCCTGTTCGTCAAGCGCCACCAGGGCACCTTCCGCCACATGGTGGACCAATACTACGGCGATTGCGCCAAGCCCGGCGGCGCGCTGTGCGTTCTGGTCGATCCCTTCGGACCGAAAACCGAGGTGCGCGACGTTCTCGCCGACGCGACGGTCCAGCGCGGGCGGCTGGAAGGAAGACAACTTCGGGGCGGATCCTTCCTCTCGTTCGACCTATCCTTCGACGGTCAGACCGTTGCCTTCTCCTGGACCGAGTGCGTCGGCCGTAGCGGGCACATCGCGCACACCGACCCCGCGCGCGGCCACTGGGGCCTGGGGCGATGCTATCACGTCTTCCGTGCCCGGACCGACGGCAGCCAACTCGAACAACTCACCGACGGCACCTGGAACGACTTTGACCCCTGCTGGCTGCCCAACGGACGGATCGCCTTCATCAGCGAGCGGCGAGGCGGTTATCTCCGCTGCGGACGATACTGCCCGACCTACACGATGTACGACATGGCCGCCGACGGCAGCGACATCCGGCCGCTGAGCGTCCACGAGACCCACGAGTGGAGCCCCAGCGTCACGCACGACGGCCGGATCATCTACACCCGCTGGGACTACGTGGACCGCGACGCGATGGTGGCTCACCTGCCGTGGGTCACCACGCTCGACGGGCGCGACGCCCGGGCCGTCCACGGCAATTTCTCGCCGCGCCGGCTGCGGCCCGACATGGAGTTGAACGTCCGGGCCATCCCCGGTTCGCACAAGTTCGTGGCGACGGCGGCGGCCCACCACGGGTTTGCCTTCGGCTCCCTGGTCGTCATCGACCCGCGGACGCCGGACAACGACGGCATGGGCCCCGTTCGCCGACTGACTCCCGACGCCGGCTTTCCCGAAAGCCAGGTTCCCGTCGGCCCCCAAGCCGAAATCTACGGCACGCCCTGGCCGCTGAGCGAAACGTATTTCCTCTGCGCCTACACGGCGCCGCCCGCCGGCGAGCCAAAAGGCAAGGACTCCCAAGCGCCCTACGGCATCTACCTGGTGGATGCCTTCGGCAACCGCGAGCTGATCTACCGCGACGACGGCATCGGCTCGATCAGCCCGATGCCGTTGCGGCCGCGGCCGATGCCGCCGGAAGCTCCGTCGCCGCTGCCGCGAATGGACGGCGACGGCGTGGTCCGGGTCAAGGGGACCGAGCAGGTCGTTGCGGTAGATGGCAAGCCCGCCGAGGCCGTCATGGCCGTCGTCAACGTGTACGACGGCCTCAGGCCCTGGCCGCAGGGCTTGCCCATCAAGGCCATCCGGATCGTCCACATCGTGCCCCAGTCGGTCCCCTCGCAAGACACCTATGGCGGACGGGCGCCGGACATCGGCGTGAAGCTGCCGGGCCAATTCGGCTCCGTCGTGCTTGCCCGCAACGTGATCGGCACGGTGCCGGTCGAGGCCGACGGCAGCGCTTACTTCACGGTGCCGGCCCACAAGGAGTTGTTTTTCCAGGCCCTCGACGAGCGGGGGCTGGCAGTCCAGTCGATGCGATCGGGGACCTACGCCCATCCGGGCGAGACGATGGTATGCGCCGGCTGCCACGATCCGAAGCACGCCGCGCCGCGGCCGCCGGCGTCGCCCCCGCTGGCATTGCGGCGAGCCGCCTCCAGGCCCCAGCCGGAGGCCGAAGGCGCCGACCCGTTCAGCTATCCCCGCCTCGTCCAGCCGGTGCTCGACAAGCACTGCGTCAAGTGCCACACGGAAAGCGCCGCCGAGGGCAAGAAGGCGCCCAATCTGGCCCGCGAGCCGATTGTCAAGGGCTGGTACGCTTCGTACGGCAGCCTCGTGCCCAAGTACGCCTTCTGCAACTACAGCCCCGATCAGCTCCGCACGACGCCGGGCAAGTTCGGCGCCAGGGCCTCGAAACTGCTGGACATGCTCGACAAGGGCCACCACGACCTGAAGCTGCCCGCCGAGGATCTGCGCCGCATCACCCTCTGGCTGGACTGCTGCTCGATCTTCTACGGCGTCTACGAGAAGGAGAGCGGCGCGGCCCTGCTCCGCGGCGAGATCGTCAAGCCGACCCTGGAGTGAGGAAGTCCACGCGGGAGAACTGCCGGGGCAGACAACACCATCAACACGCAACCCCCAACCCAAGGAACACGCACACGAGCAAGAACATCAGTCTCGTCCTGCTGGCGGGTCTGCTCGCCACAACGGCATCCGCGGCGGAACCCGCCCCTGGCGCGCAGGCCCAGGAACCGGCATCGCTTCGGCACCGGTTCCTGGCCATGGACGAGGGCCGTGGCATTCTGCACTACGTCGATCAGCGGAATCCGGCCAAGGACTGGCATCTGAAATTGCCCAAGCAGATCCGTGATTTCCAACCCATCGGCCAGGGCAGGGTTCTCATAGCCCAGAGTTTCGGCTATTCGGTCTACGAGCTGGCAACGCGAACCCTGGTGGAAGACGTCAAAGTGTCCGGCCTTTCCGGCTGTCTTTCCGCCCGTCGTCGGATGGACGGCACCACGGTGCTCGGTGCAGGACAGAAGGTGATCGAACTCGACAGAACGAACGCCGTGCGCCGGACCATGACCTTCGCGAACATCAAGATGCTCCGCATGATTCGCCCGACTGCGGACGGCACCGTACTCTTGGGCGAGGAGACGGGTGTTACCGAGGCCGCCTTCGACGCCGATGCCCCCAATGGCGGTCGTGTGGTGCGGCACATTCCACTGCCGCGCGGCAAGTATGTCTTCATGGCCCTGAAGAAGTCGGACGGCGGATACCTCTTTTCCGGCGGTTATGCCAGGACGCTCTTCGACCTCGGACCGGATGGTGCGATCCGCAGGGAATATGCGTTGAAGGATCCGCCTCCCACCGGCGCTGGTCCATTCTTTTTCGCCGGCTTCCAGGTGCTGAAGAACGGCAACTTCGTGGTCTGCAACTGGACCGGTCATGGACCGGCGGACAGCGCCAAGGGCTGGCAGATCCTGGAGTTCGCGCCCGATCGCTCCTTGGTCTGGCATTGGCACGATCCGACAACGGCGGGAACGCTCGTCAACATCGCCGTCCTCGACGACCTGGACGAGAACACTTTTTTCGACGACAGCACCGGGATTCTGACGGATGGTTTGAAGAATGGACGTCCTCCACGATAATACCGTCACGGAGCGTCGCCGAGGGTCCGGCCGCGCTCGGCGACGATCGTCTCCAACAACGCGACGATGTTTTCGAGCGGAACGTCCTTCATGACTTCCTGGGCCGGGCCGATGATGTGCCCGCCGCCGCGGCCTAGCGTGCGGATGACCCGGGCAGCCTCCCGGCGGACGTCGTCCGGCGTTCCAAAGGGCAGCAGGCGCTGCGTGTCGATGCCGCCCCAGAAGGTCAGGCGGTCGCCGTGCCGGCGTTTCACCAGCTCGAGGTCGTTGCACGGCTGGATCGGTTCGATGACGTCCAGGCCGATCTCGACCAGGTCCGGCAGGTAGTCGCGCACGCAGCCGCAGGAGTGCATCATGACGAACTTGCCGGCCTCTTTCCACTCGCCCCAGAGCCTCTTGTAGCACGGCTTGAGCAGTTGGCGGAACAGCCGCGGCGAGAACAGCGGCCCAAGCTGCGTACCGAGGTCGTCGCCGCAGTGCATCGCGTCGAAGTTCATCGTCAGCATCTGACGGCCCGCCAGCAGCTTATAATGGAGGATCTTGTCGAATAGTTCGGCCGCCACGTCAGGATCAGCCACCATGCTCTCCAGGAGCAACGGAATACTGACCAGCCCGTAGGCCCGCTCGAAAATGCCGAAATAGCCCGACGGATATACGAAGTACTCGTCGCCGTGTTCCGCGAGGGCCTTCTGCATCCAGTCGTACGTGCCGGACTGATGCGGGTCGGGCGGCGCATACTTGTGCACGCGCTCGGCGAGCGTTGGGGCCACAACCGCCTCGTGGATTCGCGCCGGCATCCACCGCTCTGCAAAAGCCTCCGATTGTTGGCGCTCCAAAGGATGGAAGCATGCGAAGAAGCCGTCCGACCCGATGCGGATGCCCATCCCCCAACTGTCGTAGACCACGCGGTTCTCTTCGTCCACCTTGACATACCCTTCGGCCTCCAGTTCCCGCATCAGCTTCAAGTCGTTGCGGTAGAAGAGCGGGTAGTCCTGCTTGCTCAGGGCAATGACCATGTGGTTGTTGATGTGTTCGTCCAGAGTCACGTGGGCAGGCAGGCCGAGCGCCTCGTGGATGGCATGGTCCCTGGTCCGGTCGGCGAACGTGATTTGGCTGGGGAGGTAGTCGATCTCCTCGCGGCGGATGGTCCGAATAACCCGCTCTCGCTTGCTGGGCATGACGACTCTCCTTTGATCGACCTATTCCTGCGTAGGCAGTCAATGAAATCCGCCGCCGATGTTCAATCCGACGACGCCGAGAACGATCATCGCAAGCGACACGACTTTCAGCAGAGTGACGGATTCCTGAAACCACAAGATCCCGACGACGGCAATCAGGGCGGTTCCCGCCCCCGACCAGATCGCATAAGCAACGCTGACCTCGATCCGCTCTCCCTTGACCGCCAGCGTTATTAAACCGAAGCTCAGGGCATAGAAAATGAACAAGAGGACCGAAGGCACCAGCTTGTGGAACCCTTCTGACAGTTTCATGCACGCTGTGCCGATCGTCTCCACGACCACTGCCGCCACGAGATAAAGCCAGCTCATAAGACCCCTCGCAAAGCAACCCTGTTTAGCGTTCTCGCTCCACGGCTCGCCTCCGGAATTCCGCCGTGATGATAGCACGGCGGCGGCTCGCGGGCCAGCGGGGATTCCGGGATGTCCTCGTTCAAGAATCAGAACCACAGCCGGAGGCCGCCGACCAGGCCGTTCCAGTGCGCCCGGCCGATGTCGGTGTATTCGTATCCGACATAGGGCTCGAGGCCGTGCCGCACCAGGCCGGTGGTGAGGCGGAAGCGGAAGAGTTCGGCGTGGCCGAGCATGCCCCAGTCGATCCCGGTCGAAACGACCCAGGGCTTCCACGGATAGAAGTCGGCCGCGTAGGTGAAATTGAAACCAAGGTCGGTGCCGCCGCGGTCGTTGAGCCAATTGAGCCCCAGTCCGGTGCGGAACTCGGCCGACTCGCTCTGGGCAAAACGATAGACCAGGTTGCAGTCGCCGATAGAGAGCTCATCGCGACCGCCGGAGGGGAGTCGTTCTTGAAGGTCGTTCCACGACGCCGCCAGCCCGAATCGCGAGAAGCTGTCCACCAGCAGGTGCCCCTCCAGGTTGTCCAGGCGGTCGAACGTCGCGACGTACTCGGTATCCAGCCGGACCGCCCACGGCTTGCTCAGGCCCGACACTTCAAACGGCCGGATATAGCCCGAACCACCAGAATACGGGAACTTGAGGAAGTAACCACTCTGGGACAAGTCATCATCGAGAAGAACGTGCGGGCCCCAGAAAGGCGAGGCGACCACCACGCCCGCGAGACAGGCAGCGGGGATGATCCAGGAGCCGTCATCGTCTGACGCCGGATCGCTCGTCCCACCACTGCCCTTGCCGGATTGCTGGGGAGTGCTTTGCTGCGACGGCGTCGAAGGACTCGCCGGTGGGCCCTGGCGAACGTCGTCGCGAATGGTCTGGAGCGTGCCATCCTGGGCGATCGCGGCCGAGGCGGCAACGCATGTGGCCAACCAGGCTGCCGCGGCGATCCCTTTCAGGCAGCCCGGCCTCGTAGGGTCCCCTTCCGCCTTTGTTCTCGCCATGCCCAATCGCCTTTCAGAGCAAAGACCGGTGATCGGCACCCCTTATGGGGAGGCCGATCATAGCGAAGCCCGAGAAGTCTGACAATACGGAAAATGGGCAGTGCTGGAGTATTTCCGCGGAAACTGCCGTTGCCCCGTTTGCCCAGTTTTGGGATAACTCGCCGCCCAGCCTGGCTCCCCCGCCGCTTCCGTGGAGGGGGCAAGAGGGCTCTTGACCTGAATTGTGTACTGCGGCGACTGGACCCGTATGGCACCGTCCATCCCATACTCGCCGATCGGCCGGCCGGCCGCACTCGCCACGCGCTGGGCGTTGCTCGCGGGGCTGGTCATCTTGTGTCTGGTGCCCAGGGCCATCATGGCACGGAAGCTCGGTGGAATCTGCCCCGACGCCACGCTCTACCTCCGTCTGGCCGAGTCGTTCGACCAAGGCGATCTTGCCGGTGCGCTCCGCGGAGTCCGGTTCAACCTGTTCCCCGTCATCCTGGTGCTGTTGCACCGTGCCGGGGTGCCTTGGGAGGCGGCCGGGGCGTGGTGGGGCGTCCTGATCTCCAGTTGCACGATCTTGCCGCTTTACGGCTGGATCCGCCGCCAGTTCGACGGCCGGGTGGCGCTGGCCGCTTGCTTCCTCTACGCGGCACACCCCGGCCTGATCCGCTGGAGTCCGGAGGTCATTCGGGACCCGACCTTCTGGTTCCTGTTCACCCTATCGCTTTACTGGCAGTGGCGTGCCGTGACGGAGCTGCGTTGGCCGTTAGCGGCCGCGGCCGGCCTGGCCATGGCACTGGCCTCCATGACTCGGTTCGAGGGGGCGCTGCTGTTGGTTCCGCTGGTGCTTTGGTCCTTCTGGCGCGGCCGGGCTCGTCCGGAACTCCGCCGCCGGCTCGTGCTCGCCGGAGTCCTCTCGGTCAGCGTCTATCCGATGCTGCTTGGGCTGGTCGGCGCGGCCTGGTTCCGCAACCAAGCCGTTTGGCAGTTGGTCCGCACGGAGCCGCTGGAGTTGGCCCGGGATTGGGCCGCGGCCGGCCGGCAGGTCCTCCCTCCCCCGGCCGCCCAGTCGTGCGTCAAAGGGGACAGTCCCGTTTTCGTTGACACGAAAATCGGGACAGTCCCCCTGTCGCTGCCTCGCATGATCGAGTTATTCGCCTCAGGCCTGGTCAAGGGAATCACGCCGCTCTTCCTCCTCGGCTCGGCGATCGGCTTGACCGGAGCATGGCGGTCCTGGAGGAGGCGCGACTGCCAGGCGCTGGCCGTCACCGGGTTGCTGCTCTTGCCGGCGATCTGGATCCATCTCTGGTGGGCACGCGAGACGTGCCCGCGATACTTCTTCCCCGTCGCTATTCTCATGTCGCCGCTGGTGGCGACGGGGCTGCTGCGGGTGTCCGGTGCCCTCGCAGCGTGGGGGCAGAGGGCAGGGGGGCGGATAGCCGATTTTAGATTTTGGATTTTGGATTTCGGATTTGGCAATCCCGACTCAGTAGTCCCCCGCCCTGATCCGTATCCCTTCCTCCAATCCAAAATCCGAAATCCAAAATCCAAAATCCTGTTTCTCCTACCTGCGATCGTGGTGTTGGCGGTCGGCCTGATCGTTTCGTTGGGCAACGATCTGCGTTTCCGCGCGGCGACGGCCGAGTTGGGCCAATGGGCCCGCCGGGAGATCGGCCCCTCGCCCTTGACGTTTGGGCCGGACGGCGTGACCCAGGTGGTAAACTACTACGCCCGGGGGCAATGTCAGTCGTTTCCGGCGCACCAGGCGGATAGTGCCGTGGCGGCCGCGGTCCAGAGGCTGCGGCCGGACCTCGTGCTGCTGCCGGCCGATGGCAAGACGCCCGGCGGTTGTCGGGCATTGGTCGAGCGGATCGAGCGGCTGGGTTTCGTTCAGGTAGACCGATCGCAGTTCTCCGGCGGGTGCCGCAAGGTGCTGGTGCTGCGTCGTGCACACGTCCCGCGGGAGGTACACGTCCCGCGACAGATCTACACTCCGGTCGCGCTGCCGATCGAGGGTTCGCGGGGGACAGGACAGGCAAGGATGCCAAGTTACCGCGCATGGATTGCGACCTCTATTTGCTGCTGATGCCGGCCGCGACCTTCGCGGCAGCGGTGGTGCTGGTGCCGCCGGTGCGGGCCATTGCGCGCCGGGCAGGCATCTTCGCCTATCCTGACCACGTCAGGCGATTCCACCCCGTGCCCGTGCCCCTCTGGGGCGGCATCGCCGTCTGCCTGGCCTGGTTGGTGGGAATTCTCGCAATCCGCCTCGGACCAGGCGCCATGGACCAGGACCTGGCCGACCTCTGCCGGGCGCTGATTCCCGCTGCCGGACTGGCCTGTCTCTTCGGCGCGCTGGACGACCGCTGGGATCTCCCGCCGCGCCTGAAGCTCGTCCTCCAATTGTTCGCCGTGACGCCGATTGTGGCCGCCGGATATTCCGTCGATTTCCTGGTCATCTTCGGTTGTCACATCGATCTGGGGTGGCTCGGCATCCCGCTGACCATCTTGTGGCTGCTGGGCTGCATCAACGCGCTGAACCTCATCGACGGCATGGACGGCCTGGCCTCGATGGTCGGCCTGTCGACCGCCGCCATGATGGGGCTGGTGGCGCTGAGCAGGGGCAACGGGGACGTGGCGACGATCGCCTTTCTGCTGGCCGGCGCACTGGCCGGCTTCCTTGTCTACAACCTGCCGCCGGCGAGCATTTACCTCGGCGACTCCGGCAGCACGCTCATCGGCCTTATCGTGGGGATCCTCGGCATCGAGGGGAGCCTGAAGAGCTCGGCGACCCTCTCGATCACCGCTCCCGCCGTCGTCATGACCCTCCCCATGTTCGACGTGCTGATGGCCCTGGTCCGCCGCAAGCTGACGGGGCGCCCCTTCGACGTGGGCGACCGGGAACACATCCACCACCGCCTCCTCCAGCGCGGACTCGGCCCTTACCAGGTCCTCAGCGTCATTGGCGTCGTTTGCCTTACCACCGGTGCGGCCGCTACTGCCGCTACCATCTTCCGCATGGATGCCCTGGCGTGGATCACGGCCACTACTCTCATCGTGCTCTTGATCCGGCTGCGGCTGTTCGGGCACCACGAGTTCGGCCTGGTACGGGGCGCCTTGCGCAACAACCTGTCCAGCTTCGCCAGGCGTTTGCTAGGGCAAGACGCATACAACCCGACGCCTCCGGAAGAGACTGCTCCCGATACCCCGGAAACGGCCGAAAAGATACCGGATGCCGCCGGGACGATGCTTGATGTTCAGAAGCGCCGCCGGGCGGCTTGAAGCGAGGTGACGCCGTGTCTTCCGTGCTATCGACCCCCGTTCTGACGCCGCGACGCCGCGGCTTGCCGGTCAGTCGCGAGGCCGACCTGGACGTGGGCGTCATCTATACCGGGGAGCGCGAGATGGCAGGCCGCCTCCTCTCGACGGTCGCGGCCTCCGCAGACGGCCTGCGGCTCCGCCTGGTCCTGGTCGACAACGGCTCGCCCGACGGCGTCGATCGCTACGCGGACCTGATCCCGCAGACTTCGATCTTGAGGAACCGCGAGCCGCTGCCTTACACGGTCAACCTGAACCGCGTCCTGGCGGCGTCCACGTCGCCGTACGTCCTGCTGCTGAACACCGACATGTTCTTCGAGCCGCGCCAACAGTGCCTGGCCCACATGGTCGACTTCATGAACGCCCATCCCGATTGCGGGGTCGCCGGCTGCCGGCTCTATCACGCCGACGGCGGCGATGCGCTGCCGGCCCGGCGATTCCAGACGCTGCCGATCATCGCGGCCCGGCGGCTCGGGCTCGGCTGGCTCCTCCGCCGCACCCTCGACCGCTATTTCTACCGCGAGTGCGATCCGTCCGACTCGTTCGAGGCCGATTGGCTCTCGGGCTGCTTCCTGCTGGTCCGGCGCGAGGCGATCTCCCAGGTGGGACTCTTCGACGAGAGTTTCGGCAAGTATTTCGAGGACGTGGACATGTGCCTCCGGATGGCCCGGGCCGGCTGGCGCGTCATGTACCACGGCCGCGCGAGCTGTTACCATCTGGAGTCGCGGGCCAGCCGCCGCTGGCTCTCCGCCGACGCCTGGCGGCATTTCCGCGCCTACGTGCATTGGCTGTGCAAGTGGGGCGGCGCGGTGTAGTGGCTGGTGGTCCGTAGTCCGTTGTCCGTGGTCCGTTGCAACTGACGACTGACACCTGACACCTGACACCTGGCAACCAACCAGGGGGTGCTTCCGGCGAATTGTTGGCTTTTCGTGCAGCGGAAGGACTTCGTGGCGTGGGCCTGGAATGGGCTTTGCGTTGAGGGGGCGATGGAATAAGGACTTACGGCGTGATTTCACGCCAGGTATCTTCCCCCCGCAATAGGGCCCGGCCAACAAACTCCTCCGCAAGAGACATAAGTCCTTGTTGGAACGCATCTTGCACGCTTTTTCGGCTAGATACTAGTTGGGCCATAATTGGGCCATTCACATTGGGTAATTTTCAATCGCTAAGTTCTTGCTGGGCAAGGGTCGGCGCTGGATACGAGGGGTGACGAATAGTTCTCCGGGGGCGCACGCGGAATGCCACCTAAAATGCTTATCTGCTATAACGCTGCGGGGTAATTTCCGGATCTTATCCCCCCAGGAGGTCGGGGGGAGCGATGGGCATCGCCGGTCCGGCCCATTGGCTGGGGACTGTCCCGATTTTCGCGGGCGCCATGCCCTGCATGGTCGCGAAACATGGGACTGTCCCCTTTGACGGGACGTCGGCCGCGGCAGGTGCCACGGAGATGCGCCGGCCCGCCGACGTGGCGATGCAGCGAGAAGCCCTACGGGCACTGATGCGGAGTCATGGGGGTTGTCGGAAGACACACCTTATCTTGGCCCGGCTCGATGGTTCAGATGCGTCGGTCGGTGTGACCGACCCGCGCTAGCTGGGTTGCCGTCGTTCTCAGAAAACGGTCGTATTCTGGGACAACCGAGAAACGCTTGGGTTGAAGGGGCAATGGCAGTGATTTCGCACCACAGACGGGAACGCCTTGCCTTTCAACGGCGGATTGCAAAGAACGGCGCAATTCGCGCCCCCCCTGTGGGTAGGGGCGATTCTCCGTCCACAACCTGTAAGAAACCGGCCGCCGCCATCGACTATATTTATGGATGATCGAGCAACTGCTCATTAAGGCACCCGACATGACGGATTGGTCCGAGGTTGTGCGACAGCACGGCCCGATCGTTTGGAAGACGGCGTACCGGCTTCTGAACCACGAGGCCGACGCGGCCGACTGTTTCCAGAACACGTTTGTCTCCGCATGGGAGCTTTCGCGCGCGGAAGCGGTTCGGAACTGGGCCGGGTTGCTGAAGCGGTTGGCGACCGTTCGGGCGATCGAACGCTTGCGGCAACGTCGCCGAGAAGCGGACAGGCTGACGGGACTGCCCGAAGCCTGCGTCGCGCCCGGCAAGGAAGCCATGCCCGGTTTGGCTGCCGAGGCGGATGAACTGGCCGAGCATGTGCGCGATGCCTTGGCCGACATGGATGCCCGGCAGGCCGAGGTCTTCTGCCTCGCCTGCCTGGAAGACATGGCCTACCGGGAGATCGCCGAGCGACTCGGCCTGACGGTCGATCACGTGGGGGTGCTGTTGTACCGCGCGAAAACGACTTTAAGGGAGCGGCTGGGCGCCCACGCGCCATCGCCGACCACCCTGCGTAGTGAGGAGGAGATTCTGCCATGACCCGTCGCGAAGACCAGCAAGCGATGGACGCGGTGGAGCGCGCGGGGCGGGCGCTCCGCGACGTGCGAGTTCCGCCCGGTCCGTCGCCGACAATCGTGGCCTCGACGGTCGAGGCCCTGCAAGCCCTGGATAACCCGCCGGATGTGGCCCGGCGCAACGCAAGGAGAGAACTCATGTTTCGTATCGGCCGTTACAGCGGCGTGGCTGCCGCCATTTGTTTGCTTGTGGTCGGCGGCTGGCTCTTGTTCAGTGGTCCCGGTACGAATGTTTCTTTCGCTCAAGTGATCGAGAAGGTGAGGGAAGCCAAGAGCTTCTCGTACGAGATAGTGGCCGAGCCCATCGGGACGACGAAGAACCCCGGTTGGGAGAAATCCGTCATGAAGGTCTATTTCAGGGAGCCGGGACTCTTGCGAGAGGAGCGGCCAGGCGGAGACGTCATGATCCAGAACATCACGGCCGGAAAGACTCTTCGTTACGATCCTTCCACCAAGAAGGCCATACTGTTCCCATTCAAGCCGCAGGCCCCTTGGCTCGCTTTTCGGAAGTTCTTTCTCGACGAGGGCCGAAATTGGGGCGATGGCGCCGAGCAACGGTTGGGCGAGCGAGAAGTGGATGGCACCAAGGCACAAGGCTTCGCGGTACGCGGGGATGCGAATACCCTCTGGAATATCTGGGCCGATGCCAAGACGGGTAAACTTCTTCGCCTCGAATATGTCACCCGAGACTGGAAGACCGTCACGAGCAAGATCGTCCTGAACCCGGATCTGCCCGACTCGCTCTTCAGCGTGGAGCCGCCCGAGGGCTACGATCTTACCGTGTGGAAAGACAAAGCCTCGGGCAGCGGCGAGATGACGGCCGAGCAGCGGCGATCGCTGGAATTGGAGAAGGGAGCGGCAAGAGAAGCGGCAGAAGCGGCAATGCGGCAGGCCGTGCAGCGCCGCGCCGACGCCATCAATAAGGATAAGAAGGCAGGATCTCAGAAATAGATATGCCGTCGAGGGAGGTGGCGAGACCATCGCCTCGCAGGTGGGGGAAACCCCGCAAGAGGTGCAGGTGAACCTGTCAAATGGCAGGCAATCGGCACCTCAGATTATGGATTGGGCATGGGCTTCTCGGCCACCGAAAGTAGCCACAGCGCGCGTCGGTCCGACACACCGGGACGGTGGGGAACGCGGTGCCGCCCAACGCGGAATGACCGTCCCAAGGACCGGGCCTGTCCCGATTTTTGGTCAAGGAAGGGGGACAGTCCCATTTTCGGGCGGACGCTCTGCGTCTGCCACGAAAATCGGGACCGTCCCCTATCGGCGCCCGCTTGCTGAGGTTTAGCGGTCTTGGTGAATTGGGGGCGTCAGTACACACATCTCTGAACCCGGGGGCCAGGGTCGTTCACGACCCTTTTCCGCCACAGCCGGTCTTAGGCCCGGCATTCATGCCGGGTCGTAAGGCGACCCGAACTATTCTTCTTCTCTAAAGGCCCGTTCAGGGGCCTTCTCCCGGGGCTTTAGCCGCTTCGTATGGCCAAAGCCGGTCCATCGGGAACGCCCGTGAACGGGCGTCGAACCGAAATTTCATCATTTTGCCTCCGCCGACCCGGCATGAATGCCGGGCCTAGAACCGCCTCCGGCGGCAACGCCCGTAAACGGGCGTGAGATTGCGGGGCTTGTGTGTAACAACGAGGTCAGCCCGAAGGGGGACAGTCCCATTTTCGGGCCGACGCTCTGCGTCTGCCACGAAAATCGGGACCGTCCCCTCCGCGTGGGAACGCACGGGACGGCCGCTCCCGCGGCCCTTTGCCGTAGGCGCGGTCAGGCCGCTACGCGGCCCGCGTACGATGCAAAGTCGCAATACGCGCACTTGCTTACGCAAAAGGGCACGTGCACGTAAAGCCCGATCGGCAGGTTCATCCTTCAAATCGGCGGCGCATTTCCTCGCTGGAAATCCCGCCTTCGGCTCGGCTTCGGACTCGCGAGCGTTCGATCAGACCGAGAAACTCGGGATTCGTACTCAGTGCGACCGTTTCCATGTCCGTGTTTTCGATGGGCACGAGGACGGCCACAGGCTGGCCGTGGTTCGTTACCACGAGGGGGCCGCTGCCAATTGCCGCCGCATAGTCCGCAAGGGGGGCGGTGGCGTCCGTCTGCTCGATGAACTTCATAACTTGATTTCCTTGCCTGCAATGAGGATCCGCTCACGTTCCTTGATGCCGATCGCGAGGATCGTCTCCACGGCCTCCGGATCTTCCATACTCTCATAATACACGCGAAGCTCGCCGATGCGAAGTTCCCAGGGGGCCGACGGATTGGGACGCATCGGTTTGCGGTTTCGTGTCTCGACCGCGGGTTCGTGCGTTAGCTGCTCGTCCACGGCGTCGAAAACGACGGAACGCTGCCGAGCGGTCAGCACTCCGAGGTGCTCGTCCGTTGCCGGTGAATACTCGATTCGATAAGTCAAGTCAGGGGCTCCTCCCTACCCGGACGGTGCGACGAGACGTCAGTAAGCGCGCCTGTCCCCGTTTCCGGCCCGTTTCCGGCCCCTTCATTTTCCACGAGCACCTTCAGCTGATGGATCGTGTGCCACGGGCGACGATGGAGCATGCGATGGCAATTGCTGCAAACAATTGCCAGATCATCATGCGGTGGGATCGTGTCTACGGTAGTGTCGTGACAACGAATGTAGCCCGGTAGCGCGGAAATCCCAGGCATCGGAACGCTGATCTGCTTCCCGATGCTCATTGGCGCGGACAAGTACTCCTGTTCTGTTGCAAACAGGATGTAGCCGTTTCGGTCGAATAACACGGCGGGGAATCGCTCCAGCCGTGCGTACCAGTGGCCGTCATCGCTGTATCGCGATTGGACTGCCCCAACGCGCCAAGCCTCGTTCAACTCAGCGGCTCTGTCTCGGTGCTGAATTGCCTTCGCACGGTCAGTTGGCACTGGTGACCTCGCGCTGATTGCATAGGTTGGATTTATCCGCTCGTCCTATGGCCGCGCCAGTTCTTTGGCCCGGCCCGTCGGGCCAGACAAGAGCCCCTACGTTTGGTAGTCAGTCTAGCAACTGGGCGCTTGCCATGCAAGACGCTGGGAACGAATGGGTGCTTTCCCGTTATTGCGTCGGGCACCACCGCTACCGGTGCCGCGGAGCGGCAAGATGTGGATAGCCGGGGGTGGAGCGTAGCGGAACCCCCGGAATCAAAATCATGCGGCCCGTGCCGCGTAGCGGCATCACAAC